>DATJKY010000880.1:0-13248 GCA_035490955.1 Terriglobia bacterium
TACATCCTCCTGGTCGCACAAGCGCGCTTTTTGGAGTTCCTTACGGGCGAAGCCGCCAAATACCCTAGCTTCCGCCTGGTGATGCAGGCTCATGTACAGCGGCTGGTGGAGGAAGGGGGAGTGGTGCGAGGCGTGCGCTACTTTGGACCTGACGGTTGGCACGAAGTGCGTTCGCAGCTGACAGTGGGCGCCGACGGACGATTCTCCCAGGTGCGGCAACTGGGGGGGATCGTGCCCGTCAAAAGCGCGCCGCCTATGGATGTGCTGTGGTTTCGTTTGCCACGCCTCCCCGAGGACCCGGACGTTGCCGGCGGCGTCTTAGGCGGCATCGGCCGGGGGCGCATCCTCATCGTGCTTGACCTGTGTGTCGTCAAAAACGAGTAGATGAAAAAACGGCTTGATGTCGCCAGCGTCCGCCGCCTTGCCCTCCATGACCGGTGCCACAGGCTAACACGCGATTCCCCACAAGTGAGGTCAAATCTTCGTCCCCTGACGTTTCTGAATTTGAACTTCCCTCGAGGGACACGGCAGAGGAGCAGAGGCTTGGACGAGCCTGCACTTCAGGCGGTGGTTTGCCATTGATAGCGATGATGCAGGCCGCCGACGCGGGGCATTCCCACGACCTTGGCGGTCCCGCTGGGCCTGCGTTCGACCACCCGGGGGGTCGGCGTCTCCTTCTTCAAGGCATCGTGAATGCGATCGTCGTGGTAATACTTGAGGTAATCTCGAAGCAGCCGCCGGAGATGGGATTCGTTCAGGACGATCACGTGGTCCAGGAGTTCCCGGCGACAGCTCCCCACCCAGCGCTCCGCCACGCCGTTCTGCCAGGGATTGCGATAAGCTGTTCGGATCAGCTCACTGCCGATGTATTCCAGCATCGTCGCCACTTCTCCGTTGAACTTGACGTCGCGGTCGAGGATCAGATACTGGGGCGTTGCCGGCGTCACGATTGGTCGTCAGTTCATGAAGCATACGCCAGCCCAATTTCTTGGCCCTGACCGCCAAGCGTCGGCGCTGCGCGTCGTTAAAACGCAGCCGCTTGCCTCCCAGCTGTTCGCGCAGTACGCGGTTCTCCTCCTGAAGATACTCGATGACAGCTTGCTGTTGTTGGTTGAACCAGCCAGCGAGGGAAATCAAAACCAGGCGAAAAGGGTCGAGGGCTAAGCGCATCATGTGATCGTAGCACCCGGAGGCACGGCGAGAAGGGCCCGGCACATCAAGGTCGAGCTCCGCCTGTAACCTATTCTATTTTCAAAGCGTTCGAATATTTTGGGCAGTACGCGAGGCTACATGCGTCATCTGCGTCATTCAACGGTCGTAGCGGCTTCGGCGAACCTATCCGTTGATTTTCGGTTAGTGCTAACGGTCGCCCCCATGTCTGATCGTTGATCTGGTGGCATCCTAGGCGCATTTTTTTGTTCTGGACCCACGCTGGTAGGGACACGTCTGCTCTTCTAGCGTCACCGCGTCAGACTCTGGCTCGGAAGCAAATCCCAAGAGGGACTCAGCCTCGGGCGCGCCAACTCGTAAATGGCTCCCAGTTTGTCCTCAATGCGGCGATTCGGCTCGAACGGATCCAGGCTCGCCTGCTGAGCCCGCAGACGCGCCAGCGCCTCGGCCTCGCACTCCACCGCCTCCTTGAGACGTCGGCGAACGCCGGGCGGCAAGCCGTAAGGAATCCGGCCATTGCCGTTTGGCCGTCAATTACTGGATGCGGACAACGGGTCCGTGGCACGGACGGACCAATGATCGAAATCAATTTGGTCATCTCAAAGCCACGCCCTCGACCGCCACGTCCTTAATTTCCCCCGTGGTCTCGTTCGTGCGAAGATGTGCTTTGTTGGCGTCGACCCGAACATTGAACACGAAGTGGTTCACGTTGGCCACAGTGTCGAGGTCCAACAGGAACTCAAAGTCGGAAAGCCATCTTCCAACCGTTGCCACAGGAAGACCAAATGGCCCAACGGGAGCGAACCGGCGCTTGCCGTCGAGCCCGACCGGCGCAACCCATGTCGCGTCGCCGAACTGGAGCGTGACTGCGGCCTCGTTCCTGTTCTTGAACTCGAGCCTCATTGAGCGAAGATCAAGCGGATTTGATGAAAGCGAGAAGGTGACTCCGGATATACGCGCCGCCCGTCTAGGCGTCCTGGCATTGCGCGCTTCGGGAATTGGGTTGGAACAGCGAAGCAGCGCCTGCTTTAGGCGTTGCCGACCTACCGGATTGTCGGGAATCGCGGTATCCGACCGGATGGCGCGAAACAGGAACGGCGCGATTCGATCGGTATCAGCTCCGCCACCGGTAAACACCACAACCATGTTCTCCTTAGGGAGGACACTGATTCGCTGGCCACCACGGCCCACGGCCTCGAAGATGGGTGGCCGCGCAGTATTGATCCACCAGCTATACCCGTACCCGACGCCCGGCCGAACGGTCACGCTCGCCCTGCTGGAGTCGCGCACCCAACTTTCAGGAACAACCTGCACATCGCCCCACTTGCCTTGATGGAGGTAAAGGAGGCCGAATCTCGCCATGTCGCGCGGGTGCAGATGAAGGTCGCCCCATCCATGCGTCCGCCCCTTCGGGTCGGCGGGCCAGATAACGTCCTCGATACCGATCGGTCTCAATAGATTCTTCTCCGCAAACTCGAAGAGGCTTTCTCCTGTGACTGCGGTGAGGAGGCATGACAACAGGTGATTGTTGCAACTGCAATATGCGTACCGCGAACCTGGATCAGCCCGCATGGGAAGGGCCAGGGCAAACGCCGCCCAATCGCTGCTAAGCCGCATCGCAGCGAGAGCCTTTTCTCCGCCCTCAGTGTTGCAGTCGAGCCCGGAAGTCATCGTTAATAGGTGACGAACGGTCAGACTCCGTTCTCGAGGATCAAAACCGGCGGGGGCCAACGGTAGTATCGATAGAACCTTCTCGTCGACGCCTTTAATCAACCTTTTTTCGATGGCAATGCCAACCGCCGCCGAAGTGAAGCTCTTGGTGACAGATGCGACATCGTGAACCTCACGACCCGAATACGGGTAAAAGTATGCCTCAAGGACCACGACGCTATTGCGCACAATCAAAAAGCTATGCAACGGAATGTGGTTCGCACGCACGTAGTTGAGCGCCTCCACCAGGACGTCGGAATCCAAGCCCTGGCTCTCCGGGGTCCCCATTCTCCACCTGGCAGTTGGAAACTCCTCGCTTGCGGGCAGCCTGCACTCAGCAAAAACCAGGAACAACCAGCTCGCTACCAGAAGCAGCCGGTGGCGGAGGTCTTGCCTGACGTTCGCTTGCAAGGGCATGGTCTAGACATTACCACGCTCCGTCACGCGCCTGTGCAAACAACCGGGCGGTAGGAACCCGCCTGCCCTTCTAGCGTCAGCGCGTCAGACTTTTGGCTGGGAAGCAAACCGCGAGAGGGGCTCAGCCTCGGTGCGCCAGCTCGTAAATGGCTCTTAGTTTCTCCTCGATGTGGCGATTCAGATCGAACGGATCCAGGCTCGCCTGCTGAGCCCCGCAGACCCGCAAGCCCCTCGGCCTCGCCCTCCCGGAACACCTGCACGCGCTGGAGCGGGATATGCGCCGCCTCATACACGAAGCGCTGGTAGGCAGCCACGGACAGGGTTCGAGGTCTTCCTGGGGCAGAGGGAGGCCACCGCGGGGATCGGCTACGACCACGTAATGTCCAAAATCTAAATCACGTGGATATCGGAGGCCCGGAACGCGGTTCTCGCTTGGAAACTGGGTTTAGCTCCCCGGCTTATCCGGCAACGCAGCCTCCGCTTGCCGTGACAGCCCGTGCAGGGATTGGCGGATCGCCCGTTTTCGACAAGCGGCCGTACCACCGGTGGTGTTGATTCGTTCCAATTATACTTGGGCGTTCAGGCCGCCCTGACGATAGTAGTAGTTCAGCATTCCACCCAACCGGGAGCGGCGCCGGACGGCTCCAGCCCTGTCAGCGACAAGCTGTTCCTGGATGATGAGCCGATTTTCCAGACCTTGGTGGTTGCGCTCGTGATGGTAGTGCAGCACAAATTCGTGGATGGCCTTCCGCACGGAGCTTTCGCCGAACAGAATCATTCGTTCCAGGCACGACTCTTTGATGGTTCTCACAAAGCGCTCCGCGTGCGCATTCAGATTCGGCGAGCTCGGCGGCAGTTTGACTGATTGCACTCCAGTGCTCTTCAGGATCTCCAGGAATTCCGCAGTGAACAAGGGATCCCGGTCATGGATCAAGTATCGCTTCCCGATCAGGAAGCCTTCCGCGGCATCGCTGAGATTCCGTGCGACCTGGCTCACCCAAGGTCCGCTTGCCTCTCGCGCCACTCCGGCGATCTCAACCCTCCGAGTCGACAGATCGATCAAGAAAAGCACCAAGAATCTCGTCAAGCCATTGCGCGTCCATGCCTCTATCGTAAAGAAATCCGCAGCCACAATGACGTCCCGATGCCTGGACAAAAACTCCTTCCAGGTGGTCTTCCGGTTACGCTCCGGCGTCGGTTCCAGCCCGTGCTCCCTCAGAAGGTTGGCGATGGTGCCGCGCGCCACCTCATGGCCCAGATTGGCGAGCGCTCCCTGGATTCTGCGGTAGCCCCAGTCCCGGTTCTCCGTAGCCATGCGGATTACCAGGTGCCGGATCTCTTCTAGCACCCGCGGACGACCTGGCCCACGCTGTCGGCTGCCATCATATTTCCTGGCGATCAGCCTGCGATGCCAGGCCAAGAGCGTTGCCGGCGTCACGATGGTCGTCAACTCATGAAGCATACGCCAGCCCAATTTCTTGGCCCTAACCGCCAAGCGTCGGCGCTGCGCGTCGTTAAAACGCAGCCGCTTGCCTCCGAGTTGTTCGCGTAGCACACGGTTCTCTTCCTGAAGATAGTCGATGGCCTCTTGCTGCTGTTGGTTTAACCAGCCCGCGAGAGAAATCAGTAGGAGCCGAAAGGGGTCGAGTGCCAGGCGCATCATGCCATCGTAGCACCCGGAGTCACTGCAAGACGGCGCGCCAGATCAGGGGGAAGCCGCGCCTGTAACCCATTCTGCTTTCAGAGAAATCGAGTATTTGGACGGTACGGGGTCAACCGTAACAGCTTTCATTCGGGACAGATCAATAACGATACCTTTTTCACAGATGCCCCAACCCAGAAAGCTGTGATTGCCGGATCGCACCGCGACTTCCAACTCCTGTTCATGGGCAAAATCTACGCATCTCGAAACATCTTCCTCGTTTTTGCACTGTGCGACGAGAGCAGGATATTTATCGGTTTCAGGATTCATTGAGAGCGCTCCGCGTACAGTTTCATATTCTGTGTCACCTGGAACGATCAGACGCCCGCCGAACCCTGTTTTGAGCTTGCTTATTGCATCCGGGTCAAATGGTGACTTCAACGCCCCGAAGGCTTGCCTGTCGCCCTTAAGTAACGGGAGCATTCCGACAGCCGTCGTTGCCTGTTTAAGGAATTCCCGTCGCGTTTTGATATTTTTAGTTACATACAGCGTCTTGACGCTATTTTTCGTCACTTGAGTACCCTCCCCAATGTGTTGAGATGTGGGAAGCCTTTGCGTGCGATTACCGATACTAGATCAACGGCGACGTCTGGTATTTATCACATTCATGAGTCCCCCAATGTCGACACACCTATCGAAAAAGTTCCAATGCCATCCCGACTGCAAATTGCGGGCGGATCGTCGGGCACCGGGAACTTGGCTCACATCTTCCACGGATGATTCCTGCCTTGTCGCCTAGTGTTTACCCATAGCTGGTGAACAGTCCTTCCCGCAAGTAACGAGAGGGTGTCAATCACTCTGATGCAAACTCAGCGTTACTCAGCCGAAGCGCTCTCGAACGCCTCGACCTCGCCCTGACCGCATGTCTATTGCTGTTGGGTGCCGTACCAGGCTTGGACGGCGCGCCGTGCCGCCGCGCGCCGCGTCAACTCGGGGGGCCGTTTTTTCTTGCCCCTCGCACGTAAAGGGAACACCGGCGCTCGACGTGGGCGACCGCGCGCGAACTGTAGGGTGGGTTACCGCTTACGACCGACGACCGCCGGCCACAGGCATCTTGACGACCTCGGCCGCGCCCTTCTCCGGCGCCACATACTGCATTAACCGCTCGACGTTCGCCCTCTGATGGTCGGGGGCCAGATGCGCATAGCGCATCGTCATTTGGATGGTCCGATGGCCCATTAATTCCATCACCGCCGCGAGAGGGACGCCCGCCATGACCAGACGAGACGCGAACGTATGCCGCAGGTCGTGATTGCCCTGGCAGAACCTAAAGAACTCGTTCTCGCTCCAGTCCAGCGTCCCCGGCGGCAAACGCACCTTCTGCTGGCTTTCCGGGATGGGAATCGTGAGCAGTATACGGCTTTGATTCTTCTGGTGCGAATGTGAACTGGCCTTCCTGCCGGGTCGATACCAACACCACCTACCGCGCTATACTGATTGCATCGATTTTGGCCGTGGAAGGTGGCTCTGAGGGGGGAGGTCCCACCGTATTTCACGCAAGGAGGTAATGAGGGATTTGCATGAGCGCGGTGATCCTAGAAACAAATCGATTCGCGTTTTTTTGTTTCCTGGTCTTGTCTCTGGGGTTCACCCTTCCAGAGACGCTCCCAGCTCAACAAGCAAATGAATCTGAGCTTGCCCAGTACTCGGAGCAAGCCGAGCGGGCCATCGGAGCAAAGGACTGGGCTGCGGCAGCCCGGGCTCTGGAAAAGCTCGCCCAACTGTCGCCTGACGTGCCCCAGGTACAGGGAAACCTGGGCATGGCGTATTACTCACTGAGTCGAATTCTGGAAGCGTCGCAAGCCTTCGAGCGCGCCCTCAAACTGAATCCGAAGATGGCCCAGGCAGAGCTGATGCTGGGCCTATGTTATGCGGAGCTGGGGCGGAACAAGGAGGCCGTCTCAATCCTGGAACCTGCATTCCATCACCCGGCCGATCAACAATTGGGAAAACTCATTGGTCTGGACCTTCAGAGAGCGTACGCAGGACTAGGGCACTACGCCAAGGCCGTGGGCGTTTCTGACGAACTCCTCAGCCGCTACCCGAACGACCCTGAAATCCTCTTTCACGCCTCACGGCTTTACGCCGACCGCGCTTACCAGACCATGACGCAACTGATCCAGGCGAATCCCAATTCGGTGTGGGTGCACTACGCTAACGCCGAGGTTCATGAAAGTTTGCAGCGTTTTGACCTGGCGATCGCCGAATACGGGAGAGTGTTGGAGATGGAACCTAGGATGCCAGGCATTCACCTACGTATCGGTGAAGCGCTCCTCCGGACTTCCAAGGATCCCAAGCTGGTCGATGAAGCTTTGAGTGAATTTCAGCAGGAACTGGCTATCGCTCCGCAAAGCGCTGACGCGGAATACGAGATCGGCGAAATTTACCGCCGGCGAAACCAGTTTGACGAGGCGCTCGAACACTTCCGGAAGGCAGTTCAATTTCAGCCTGACTTCGAGGAGGCCCAAATCGGCCTGTCACGTACTCTGCTTAACCTTGGGAGACCCAGCGAGGCGCCCGCCCACCTTCACGAGGCCGTTCGCCTGAATCCCCAGAACGAAGTCTCGCACTTCCTGCTGGCGTCCGCCTACAAGGCTCTGGGCGAGACGACCAGTTACCAGAGCGAGATGAGCCTGTACCAGAAGTACCATGCCGCCGGCCCTCGCGCCGGGTTACGCATACCGGGCGCACCGGAACAGCCGGCGGTCACCCACCAGGAACTCGAGCCCGGGGCCGGTTCTAACCCCTAAACTGGACTCCTGCTGCTTCTTTTGCCGCCTCGAGTGGCGCACACACTGCGCTGTCGGCGATGTATGCGATTAGCCAGACACACCCATGGCCAACCCCGCCCTGGATGCGCCACCCCCGACTTCTTGTCATGGTAAAATGCGCTTATCTGTCGGGTGCTCTACAGGGCAATCCGCAAACGCGCGTGGAGGTCGACAAATGGCTATGCCGGGAAGGCTGTTCGCAAGAGCTCTCACGTTGTTTTTTCTGTCCGTTTCTCTCAGCCGCATGGCGCCGGGGCAAGCTGTGTCGGGCAACATCACCGGAACCGTGACGGACCCCTCTGGCTCCGCGGTGCCCAATGCGGACGTGACGATCAGCGACGTCGAGCGGGGAATGACTTACCAGACCAGGTCCAATGCGGACGGTAACTACACGCAGACGCACCTGCTGGCGGGGCGCTACCGTGTCACCGTTAGCATGCCCGGATTCACGGAGTCAACGGTCGTGGCTGGGGTCGAGGTGGACGCCACGACCCGCCTGGACGTAAAACTGCAGATCGGCAAAGCTGAGAGCACGGTGACGGTGACGGGCGAAGTCCCTCTACTCCAAACTGATCGCGCTGAAGTGAGCGACGTGCTCACCGCATCCCAGTTGCAGAAGTTACCTGTGCTCAATCGCAATGTCACCAGTCTGGTACTGGCCGTGCCAGGCGCGCAGTTGAATGGATTCCAGCACGCCTCCAGCGAGAATCCGCAGGGTGGCCTGCAGATCAATGTGAACGGGCAGTATTTCTACTCCAACGGGTTCGAGTTGGACGGGACGGAGAACCACAGTAACGTCCTGGGCATCGCCGTCATCAACCCTAATATGGACTCGCTGCAGGAGTTCAAAGTCACCACAAGTAACTATAACGCCGAGTTTGGCAACGTGGCGGGTGCCCTGTTGCAGGGTACCACCAGGTCCGGGACCAACCAGGTTCACGGCTCAGCCTTCGAATATCTGCGCAACACTGTCCTCAATGCCCGCAATCCTTTCACTGACCTCAATCCTCCCATCGTATGGAACCAGTTCGGCGGGACCATTGGCTTTCCGCTGAAGAAGGACAAGCTTTTCGGCTTTTTGGATTACCAGGGCTCACGTCAGCGGACGGGCGGCTCGCTGGTTGAGACGGTGCCCACCGATGCCGAACGTAGTGGAGACTTGCGACCCCTGCTGGGCGACTACATCTGCCAGGACGGCACGGTGTCGTCCACGCCGTGCTCCGGATCTCATGAGCCCTTCCTGGTGCCTACAACCGAAGGTGGTCGCGTTCCCGCTCAGGGAGGAATGGTTTTCGACCCCAATACCGGTAATCCGGATGGGAGCGGCCGGCGAGCGATTTCGACCGGCGGGCAAGTGAATGTCATTACGCCATCGAAGCCTATGCAGACATTGTTGGGCTATCTGCCACTGCCCAATACAGGCCCACCCGGCCAGATCTTCAACAACTACATCGCTTCACTGAGCCAGGTTTTCGACACCGACGCCGGCGATGTTCGAATCGACTACAACATTTCCTCGAAAATGACTCTGTTCGGGCGGTACAGCATCGCCGATTTCACCAAGCAGTCGCCGGGCGCCTATGGAGATCTGGCAGGGGGTCCCTCCGCCTTCGGGTTTGCCGGTCACTCCGACGTGCGCAATCAAAGCGGAGCGTTGGGTTGGACCTATTCCATCAATCCCACGTTAATCACAGAGTTTCGATTCGGTACCTACCGCTACCGGGTTCGCGTGCTGCCCAACGGCACGGCCACGCCGGCTTTGGACGCGGGGATCCCAGGCCTGAACCGGGGCACCCCAGACACCGTGGGCATGCCCGCCTTCTACGTCGAGGGCGACGGCGGATTTAATTTTGGGTACGCTCTGGGCGTGAACCAGTGCAATTGCCCGTTGAGCGAGACGGAAAACCAGTTCCAGTGGGTAAACAACTGGACAAAACAGAAAGGCAATCACACCATCAAGTGGGGAGTGGATATTCGCCGGGCGCAACAGAAACGGATTGATAGCAGCACGCATCGCTCGGGTGAAATACACTTTCAGGACTCGACAACGGGCAACCTGGATGTGGATACCCTCGCGGCCGGGAATGCCACCTCGGGCGCCGCGTTGGGTTCCTATCTGCTGGGCGTCCCCGGTACTTTTTCCCAGCAATTCACTGGCGCCGGGTTCTACCCCAGCTTGCGGCAGACCCGGCTCTTCTTCTTCGGGCAGGATACCTGGCGCGTTACTCCCAAACTGACCCTCAGTCTGGGGCTGCGTTACGAGAACTACCTGCCGCAGACCGGCACCAAGCCAGGCAGCGCCGGAACGTTCGACCCCAACACGGGCGAGGTGGTAGTGGCCGGCATCGGCACAGTCCCGCCCAACATGGGCATCCAGGCTTACAACTGGGGGTTTGCACCCCGCGTAGGCCTGGCCTACCAGTTGCGGCCCACAACGGTGGTGCGCGCCGGCTACGGTTGGGGTTATAGCGCCGCTGGCGTCGGCGCCGTGTTCGCTCAGAACCCGGAGCTCGATCCACCGGTACAGTTCGTAAATAACATCAACCCCGCCAATCAGTACATCACCTCGATCCGCGGGTTCACCACCAACGGACCGCCCAATCCGGTAACCCCGCCCATCGGCCCGAACGGGCGCTACCCTTTGCCGGACGGTATTAGCGTGTTCTTTTATTTCGATCAGCTCAACGCCTACCGCATCCCCATGTCCTACTTCTGGAACGTAGCGGTGCAGCACCAGTTCACGCCGAACCTCTCTTTGGAGCTCGCCTACGTCGGCAACGTGGGCCGCCATTTGTTTGCCAACGAAAACCGGAATCAGGCGGTGCCCGGGCCCGGCGATTACGACCCACGCCGTCCGTTTTACAACTTCGGTTTGACGCAGGGGATCTATGACGTCTGCAACTGCGATAACTCGAGCTACAACGGATTGCAGGCAAGGCTGGAGAAGCGCGCCCCGCACGGTCTGGACTTCCTGCTGACCTACACGTGGTCGAAAGCCATAACCCAGTCGGAGGGAGGCTATAACTTCGACAACAACTACGACCTCCGCAATGACCATGGTCCGGCGAGTTGGGACCACGCGAATGCCCTCACCTCGTTGGTTACCTGGGACCTGCCGTTCGGCAAGGGGCAAAAGTGGGCTTCGGGCGGTAACAAGGCGGTTCAGGCAGTGATCGGCGGTTGGCAGGTCAGCGGGGTGATCACGATGCTTTCTGGAGAAGCGTTCTCACCCTTCGTTTCCAACGCACCGCTTCTGAACGCTGACTTCAATAGCA
Source organism: Terriglobia bacterium (assembly GCA_035490955.1). Lineage (GTDB taxonomy): Bacteria > Acidobacteriota > Terriglobia > UBA7540 > UBA7540 > DATJKY01. The sequence goes on from DATJKY010000880.1 coordinate 11,046, forward strand.
TCCGCCCCGACATCATCGGCAAGCCTGCCGTTCCCAATCCCAACCGCAACCTGTGGTTTGATCCCAATGCCTATACATCTCCGCAGCAGCCTTATCAAGACGGTACGGCATCCAAGGGTTCGCTGCGCGGCCCGGCACAATATGTGTTTAACCTGGCGCTGCAAAGGAACTTCGTGATCAGAGAAGGAAAGACCCTGGAGTTTCTTTGGGAGAACTTCAACGCTCTCAACCACACCAATCTGGGATTGCCGAACAATACGGTGGACGTATCGGGTGCGGGACAAATCACGTCCACCTCCACGGACATGCGGCAGATGCAGTTTGGACTGCACTTTCGGTTCTGATAGATCAGGATTCAGGAATCGGGAGTCAGAATGTCAACCTGACTTCTTGCTTCGACCTCATGATGGTCGCCCTTACCCTCTTGGGTGTGATACTGGCTTCCGGCCCGTCCCAGTGCTCAGTTCCGGTCCCGCAGAGTCCCGGCGGCAATTACATCGTTCCTGGTGTATTGGGCGATGTGCCCTACGGTCGCGGTCTCACACTGGATGCCTACGCGCCCCCAGGTGAGGCGCGACCGGCGGCAGTCATTATTCATGGCGGCCAAGGTAACAAAACAACACACATCAACCAACTTTTCGACGTTATTGATCGCGCCGGTTACGCATGGTTCTCCGTCGACTACCACAGCGCCGACGACGTAGCCGAGGCCCTCCGCTACATCCGGTGTCCCAGGCGCTTCAACATCACCGGCAAGTTCGTTCTAATTGGCGTGGACAGTGGCGCCGAGGTGATCCTCGAATTTCTAAAAGACGGCACGGGTGAGGGCGCGAACATCGCTAGCAGCACCGGCCTGATCCGTGAGAGGTCTTCTGCCGACCTCGAAGGGCTCGTCATGTTCGGTGCGAAGTTCAGCTCTGCATTCTTGCAGGCCGCTCACGGAGGACCGGCCCCGCAAACCTTGACGTTGCCGGCGGCGGCTGTTCTGATGTTTCAGGGCACTAGCGACAATGAGTTTCCGGCAAGCCAAGCGGAGAGCCTTTGCAAACGAATGCTGCACTGTGTTTTCCAACCTGTGCCGCACGGCATCCACGAACTTGAGAACTGGCACCCCGACCAATGGGATTGGAAAGAAGATCTGATCGCTTGGCTGCGAGGCGACCAGCGCGGCCTTTGGAAGAACATCACCTATGCCCGACCTGATGGCCTGCCGCTCCTGATGGACGCGTACCTTCCCGAGGGTACAGGGCCTTTTCCCGCGGCGATCATTGCCCACGGTGGCGGCTGGGAGGCAGGCGATAAGGTCACCTACGTGTCTCCTGTCTTTGAGCCGCTAGCGCGCGCCGGTATCGCCTGGTTTTCCGTCGACTACCGGCTTACCCCCTACGTGCGCGTGGCTCAGCAACTCGACGACATCCGCGCCGCCATTCGCTATGTTCGCGGACATGCTGAGCGCTTCCACGTGGATCCCAACCGGATCGCCCTGCTCGGCGAGTCGGCCAGCGGCCACCTGGTGTCCCAGGTCGCTTCAACGCCCTGTCCGGACTGTCAAGTACGGGCCGTTGTCTCCTTCTATGGCGTTTACAACCTTACGCCTTGGTCGGAGGGGGCCGAAGACTGGCAGCGGTCGGCCCTCAAGCGCCTCTTTGGCGACTGGACGCCGGAGATGTTACGGGAGTATTCTCCCATCGAGCATGTGACTGCGGACCTGCCGCCTACCTTTCTAATCCAGGGAACGAAGGACGAACTCCAGAAGGGAACGCTCGAGTATGCCGCTCGCTTGAAGCAAATGGGTGCCCGCTATGACCTGCTCTTGCTCGAGGGCGCGCCACATGGGATGGAAAACTGGGAAGGGCACCCCGAATGGGATCACTACAAGAAGAAGCTCGTGGACTGGCTGTTGGCCGCCTTAGGCGGTAACTGAGCGAGGGCGCTCATCGCATCAGGACGGGCCCGGAAGTTTGGAAGGTGGCGGACGAGAATCGAATCCCGCGGCCCCGCCACCGTCCCAGCTGTATCCGGGCGAATCGGGTTTGGGCCCACAGCATCGAATTGGTCCATCGATGTCGTTAGGGGCTCCTGGACACCAGTCGATGTGTAGCGCATCATCGGATTATGCGCACGACACTGAGCCTTGATGACGACACGTACCGCTTGCTCAAGCGTTACGCTGAGAGCCGCTCACTCGCCCTCGGCAAGGCGG
>DATJKY010000881.1:0-1706 GCA_035490955.1 Terriglobia bacterium
TCTTGCTCGTGAGCGCGCACGTTTGCGCCACTCGCGCCCCGAGCACACTATAGTCCCATGGACACTGACGCGCATCTCAATTGGCCGCGAAGATCCGGAAGCTTTGCTTGCTTCGCGTGCCCGACGGGGTTATTTGCCGCCTCAGTAAGCCGGTGGACGACGCCCATCTTGAACGATGCCTGCGTTCGGCTCTGCGGCCTGGTACGCCGATCGAAGAGAACTCATGAGTCCTCTTGGGCTGCCGGCAGGGTGAACTGAAAGGCGGCGCCCCGAGGCTCGTTCGCCTCCCCCCAAAGCTTGCCGCCGTGAGCATCGATGATGGATCGACATATCGACAGCCCCATCCCTGTTCCACTGGATTTGGTGGTGTAGAAGGCGTCGAAGACTCGATCGAGATGCTGCGCATCAATGCCGGGCCCTGAATCGCGTAGAGCTACGAGGGCGCCTGTCTGGTCCGGTTCGGTGCTGATCAACAGCTCTCTTGCTCCCCCTTCAACCGAGCTCATTGCTTCAGCCGCGTTGAGAATCAAATTCAGCAAGACTTGTTGCACCTGAATGCGATCTCCCAGAACTGGAATCACACCGTCCGCAAGCAGAGTCTGGACCGAAAGGCCGTTCCTGTGGGTCACGCTTTGTGCCAACACAAGAACTTCGTTGATCGCCGCGTTGAGATCAAAACGTTCCTTTCGCGGTGGCGCTTTCTTGATGTGATCACGCATCCGCCCAACGATATCCCCAGCTCGGTCCGCGTCCCTGACAACACAACCGAACGCTTCCCTGGCCTCACCCAGATTCGGCGGATTCATTTCCAAAAAGCGTATTCCCGCACGGGCGTTGTTGCGAGCGGTCGCTATCGGATGTAAAATTTCATGGGACAGCGAGGCAGCAAACTCTCCCATCGTGCTCACGCGGTTCACGTGGGCGAAATCCAACTCGAGCTGGCGCAGCTTTTCACGTTCGTCCTGTGCCCGCCTTCGTTCCGTCACATCGACGCTTGTGGTGATAACCTCAGCCAGCGTGCCCCGGGGAGAAAACACATGATGGCTGGTTAGTTCGACCCATTTGATTGTTCCATCAGGTAGGAGGAGTCTGAACTCGCCTATGAAATCTCTTTTCTGGTCCACGGCCGCCTGAACCGCTCCCGACACTCTGTCACGGTCCTCTGGGTGGATGCGTCGCCACATATCTTCACGGCTTGGAAGGCCCTGCAGCGGATCAAACCCCCAGATCCTGTAACACTCGTCCGACCAATAGAGGTAACGCATCGTTGTCGCGTTGTAGATCCAATTGCCGGTACGGCTGAGCCTCTGAGCTTGGCTAAGCGCTTCCTCGACGCGTTTGCGCTCCGTCAAATCGAGCACGAATGCAAGGCCCTTGTCGCCTCCTTCTTTGAACAGAGCGGCGCCAATAAGCACCGGAACACGGCTACCGTCTTTCCGAACATACTCCTTCTCGAAGGGCTGAGCTATCCCGGTTGAGTTCAGTTCTGCCAGAGTCAACATGTCGCGCTCGCGCCATTCGGGCGGGGACAGCTCGGTCCAGCGCACGTGACCCGAAACCAAGTCCTCACGGTCATATCCTACGAGACGTAGAAACGCGTCATTGGCTTCAAGAATTCGACCTTCGCGGTCGGCGATGATGATCCCAATGATGTTGGCGTCGACCAAACGCCGAATCTTCCCTTCGCGATCTGCGACGTCGCGATA
>DATJKY010000882.1:0-4984 GCA_035490955.1 Terriglobia bacterium
CAGGCAGCTACCCCCTTTAGTGCCATTTCAAACCGCCAATCTCGGCTCCGTCAGTGATCGTGTTCGGATCACATAAAGGGTTACTCTTCACGAACTTGTTCTAATAATCCAAAACTCCACACCCTAGCCCGCATTTCTCACACGCACTGGGTTTTGGTCGTGGTTGAGGGGGCCGCGTGGTTTTTGGGGGATGCAAGTGCGGAAAAAGCTGGTGAGCGAACGCGAAGAGAGTGGGTTGTTGACGAGACCTGGATTATTGGCATGGCTCCGCCTTGCGAAGGCTTCGGTAAAGGTCGGAAGTTCGCAGCCGATGGCGTTGTTCAACAACGCAGGGCGTGGAAGGCGCGTGCGTAGATGTCTTTCCAGGGGTAGGCGGAACTCATCTGGAGCCGGATGCGGCGCACGCTCACGTGCACGATGGCGCCGATCTTGAATAGCTTGCGGCGGACGGTATCGACCTGGGCCTGAGCCCACTCAGTGCCCGTGAGGGCCCAGCCGGCGTAGGGCTTCCACCAGGGTGTAGGCCAGGGCGGAGAAGTAAAGGCGCAACTGATTGCCTTGCATCTCGTCGGTGGAGAGCCGGTCGGCGAACAGGCACATCTGCTCACCGAGTAGCCAGCCCCCATTGCTGGGGGCCGGCCCTCTCAGAACCGGACGTGACAGTTTCCCGTCATCCGGCTCAGGCCCTTCGAACGCCTCTTTCAGGGAGACGCGGATGTGGTACGGAAAGGCGTTGGCGGTGAACCCTGTCGTGGCACTCTGGATGCAGCAAAACGCGGTTTTCTGCACTCGCGGAACCACCCTTCACACGGGGGACGCAATAGTGAAGACGCCATCCCGTGATCCGGGTGATCTTGATATTGCATACGGGGCAGAGGCCACGCTGCAAGAACCAGAGAAAACGAAGTGATCGAGTACCCCGAAACGTTCCGACCATATGGTCGCCTTCGCGTTTCTCGAAGTAGGTTTCATAGGCTGGATCGTACGGGTTGGCTTCGCTTTTGACTTTAACGTGTCGTTGAATGGGCGTGCGACTGGCGAACAGCAAGCGCACTTTGTGTGGTATGCCTTCTTTGTCGCAAGACTCTCCGAAGAATCTCCAGTTGTTATGTCCCTGCTGCTCAAAATATTTCTTCTTGAGCCAGACGCGAGACTTTCGCTGGTGCCTTCGTCGCACCCATTGCCACAGGCTGATGAAGATGGCGTTGTCGACGCGCTGGAAAACGCGCTTACTCACGAGGTGCCGGTGATAATTGGCCCAACCCCGTATTTTGGGGTTCAACCAATCAATCAAGCCGGCAGCCGACAGACCCAAGCCAGCTTTAATTATCTTTCGGATGCCGTCCAGGAAGACTTTCACATTCTTTTTGGAAGGCTTAATGAGCAGCTTTCCGTTGGGATACCTGCGCACGTTTTGTCCGAGGAAATCAAAGCCTTGCTCCACGTGCGTGATGACTGTCTTCTTGGGAGAAAGTTCAAGCCCTCGTGGTCGCAGAAATTGCTCGACGAGGGGCTTGATTTCTCCTTCCAGTAGTTCTTTGGTTCTACCGGTAATGATGAAGTCATCCGCATAACGGATGAGATTCACACAGGGGACTTTTCCTCCAAGAGAGGGGAGACGCCTCTTCGTCGGGAACTTTTCCTTCAAGAGCCGCTCCAATCCATCCAGCGCCCAGTTGGCGAGCGCTGGGGAAATAATTCCGCCTTGCGGAGTGCCATCCGTGGTTTCGTGGAGGACGTGCTTATCCATATATCCGGATTTCAACCACTTTTGGAGAATGACTCGGTCCACGGGGACACGAGTCAGGAGCCAATCGTGCGAAATTCGGTCGAAACAGGACTTGATGTCGCCTTCTAGGATCCACTGCGGATGATGGGATTTGGATAGTGTGTTAAAACACTGCTCCATTGCATCAGCGCAGGACCGCTGCTGGCGAAACCCATACGAGTTGTTGTCAGCCTTGGTTTCCACCACGGGGTCGAGTGCCAGCAAATACAGTGCTTGCTGGGCTCGATCTTTCATAGTGGGGATACCGAGCGGGCGCATCGTTCTGCCGTCCGATTTCGGGATATAGACACGTCGAAGGGGCTGAGGTTGATAGCCCCATCGCTTGAGTTCACCTACGGCTTGCATCTTCTTTTCTGGAGTGTCCCAAACCTCTCGGTCCACACCAGGGGTTTTCTTGCCTTGGTTTTCCGTCACCCGCCGAACGGCAAGAGCTTTGCCGCTATACGAGTGGGTCAGCAGGCGCTGCAAAGCTCGCACCTTGCCCCATCTGCCTTCCTTCACCGCCTTCACGATACGCACCTGGAGTCGGCGAACGTTGTGGAGAACGACCTGCCAGTCAGTGGCATACCATTCCGCCGCTTCGCTTGAGACCGCACCAACGGCTTGCGCTGTCGTCATCTGCTTTGCCTCATAAGCCGATTTGCCAAGCTCTCTCGTGTGAAGCACCCCAGGGAAGTCTGCTCGCTTTCGCGCCCGGCGATGTTGTCGGCAGGGCCAACGCAGCCGGTATCTGCTCCGTTACAGAGCAGCATTCGCTTTCTCCCTGACCTGCTGTCCACACCGCCATGGGTTCATCTTGCGATGAACTTTCCCTCCTATTCGGGGGGAGCGGTATGGATTTACCCTGTTCCGTTGGAGCGACACGGTGGGTTAGGCCTGCTCTGTACGCCGGCAGTGTTTGGTACCCATGACGGCGAAATCAAAAGCCGCCGTGCTCACTGCGAGAAGAGCCCCGCAGCACATTAGGCTCTCTAAACCTAACGACGCTTACGAGCATTTGTGTACTCTGACCGTACCACCAAGCCTAGCCCCTCTCCGCATTTGTGCTAGCAGATACACCATCCCCTCGCGGCTCTGGCGCCACTCTAATGAGTGTGGGTACATTGTTCGAGGGCTTCGAACGGTTCGTTGCCTCCCCGCTCCAACCTCGTAGGCTACGTCTGATGGGACAGACGGTCTGATCTATCCTCCTTTGCCAGACAATCAACTCCAGCAGCTTTCAGGTCGCAGTTTGATGCGGTTCTCCATCTCGCCGCGGGCGCAGTAGAACTTTTCGTAGAGCGGCTGCGCGCTCCACTGCTCAGCGGTCCGCGCGGTAACCACGAAGCGCGGGTTCTCGCCCTTAGCGAGATATTCGGCCTTGGCCACTACGCGGCGTGGCTGCGACCAGCTCTTGCGCGTGCTGTACGGGAACTCGGCGAAGAGGCGAGCTGGCTGACCCGTCGCTTGGTGCTGCAGCTGCGCCGGGTGCAGCGATGCGCCGATGATTTTGCGCAGCCTGGTGTTGCGCGGCCGACCGAAGACGTAATCCACCTGGTTGGCCTCACACCAGGCCATCAGGGCTTCGCGGCAGAAGCCGGAGTCGGCGCGGAGAACGATCTTGACCTTGGGCCAGCGCCGGCGCAACCGCTCCACGATGCGCTGGACGTCTTCCACCGAACCGGCGGCGGCATCCTGGTTGGCCGGCCGCCGCCGCGCACACAGCAACTGGTCGCCGGCGAAAATGTACAGCGGCAGATAGCAGTAGCTGTCGTAGTAGCCGTGGAAGAACCGTTCTGGCTGATGGCCGTAAACCGGGATGTCGGTGGCGTCCAAGTCGAGCACGATCTCGGCCGGCGGAGAGGCGTGCGATTCCAGGTAGAGGTCAACGAGCAACCCATCGATCGACTCCGCCGAGTAGCTGATCTTGTGATAGCGTCCCGTGCGGCCCACCAGCTCCAGCCGGTTCAGCGTGCTCTTGCCCGCCAGCGGTTCCTCCAGCTTCCGCTTGCCACTCAACAGGCCCAGCAACGGGTCCGAGCGCAACGGCTCATGATCGCAAAGGTCCTCATAACCCAGCGCCAGCCCGTAGATGCGCTGCGCCAGCATCTCGGAAAGCGGGTGCACCACCAGCCACGGCCAGCGACCATCCATAAAACAGCCGGCCAGTCGCCCCACTAGGTTGATCTGGCCCTCGACGGCGCGCAACAGCAACGCCCCGCCGTCGCTCGACACTTGACCCGCCGTGAACCCAGCCTCCACCCGGCGCGAAAAATGAGGTGCAAAAGAGAAGGTTTCTTGACTCCACTCTGTCTGCCAAGGCCGCTCCTTTTCCAGGCACTTACCTGCGTCCTGAACAACGCGGTTATGCCAGGAAAACAGCGGCCTTTTGCCACTTTTTTCTTCTCGCGATCGTTACTCTCTGCCTACCGCCTGTGAGAAATGCGGGCTAAAACCACGAATAGGAGCTTCGGCCGGAGTTCCTGGAGAGGCATCGCCGCACGTACATCCGATTCAACCTCCTCAACCTCCGAGCAGACTTCGACCTGCGCGCCGGCTCTTGTTAGGCTGAGGGTTTCGCATGTCATCGTCTGGCGTCAATTTGCGGAATTATGTCCGCCTTGTGCGCGGAAATGCGAACTTCCGCCGGTTGTGGCTTGCGCAGGTCGTGAGTGAAAACGGTGACTGGTTTTACACTCTCGCCATCTACAGCCTGCTGCTCGATCTGACAGGCAAGGCGTCGTCGGTCGCGCTGGCGCTGGTGTTGCAGGTATTGCCACACACGCTGCTGGGCCCGCTCGCCGGTACGGTGAATGATCGCTTCAGCCGCCGCAAGGTAATGATCGTCAGCGACCTGGTTCGTGTGGTGATTGTGGCGTGCATGTTGCTGGTGCGAACCCGCCAGTCAGTGTGGGTGATCTATCCGTTGCTGTTTTTTGAAACAGTGATGGTGGCGTTCTTCGAGCCCGCGAGAAGCGCTGTGATTCCCAATATCGTCGCTGAAGACGACGTGATTGTGGCGAATACGTTGTCGTCGGCCACCTGGTCTTTCGATCTGGCGATCGGATCGGTGCTAGGTGGGATCGTCGCAGCATGGTTGGGACGCGATGCGGTATTTGTGCTCAATTCGCTTTCGTTCCTAATCTCGGCGCTTCTGATCGGGCGCATGCAATTTGTGGAATCTCATGCTGACGAGGCCAGCCGGCATCCGGAGGA
>DATJKY010000883.1:0-8206 GCA_035490955.1 Terriglobia bacterium
GCAAAAAGGGGTAGGGCCAAGCCCTACCCCTACGGCTCAGAAGAAGACCTTCAGCCCGAACTGCCAGGTGCGCATCTGCGACCCGAAGGAGATGTTGGTGATGCTGCCGCTGCTGCCACCGCCCGTGCCGCAGTCGACACACGTGTTCGGCAGATTGAGGTTGGCGATGTTGAAGAAGTTGAAAGACTGGATCTGTAGTTGAGCCTTGAACCTCTCCGTGATGCTGAAGTCCTTAAAGAAGGACATGTCGATGTTGAAGAAGCCAGGCCCGCGAAAACTATTGTAACCGGTGTTCCCGAAATGGTCCAGCGTCGGGGCGCCCCAAGGTCCGGCGGTCTGGCCGGCCGTGGAGAGCTTCACCCCGCCCGTCGTCTGGAACCAGTAGCCTGCGGCGTCGGGGTGGCCGTTACGTGTGCCGGTGGCTGCTCCCCCTTGCAACAGGTTCGGTACGCAGGGTCCGTTGTCGACCTCGGGATTGCAGGTCGAGAGGCTGGGCGTGTAGGGAAGCCCGCTCGACCAGTTCCAGCCGCTGTTGATCTGCCAACCGCCGACGATCGCGTCCACCGCCCTCGAAGCGTTCGACATGTACTTCTTCCCCCGGCCGATGGGAAGCTGGTAAACCTCGGTAAGAGTGAACACATTGTCGCGATAGTTGGAGTTGGGGCCGTATTGCACGCCGAACTGCTGAGTGGGTTCAATGTTGTAGTAGCCGTTGTTCGCGTAGTAGTTGGCGTGCTGGAAGGTGTAGTTTGCCTGGAACGACAAGCCGGCGTTGAACCTCTTCTCCAGGCTCACCTGCAGGGCGTTGTACTTGTTGTTGGCATCGTTCCCGAAATAGCAGATGCCCTGGGTCCACCCGTAGTTCAAGTAGTACGGCAGGCGGCAGTTGTGGGGGAGCATACTCTTGTTCTGGCAGTCGCTCGGCAGAACGAGACCGTTAAGAACGCCGGGGGTGTTGGGGTTGTAGCCGATCACACTCGCGTTGTTGACGCCGTAAGCGGGGTTGTCAGCAATCAAGGTGTGTGTGCCTTTGTTGCCTACGTAGGCGACGGTCAGGGCAACGGTCTGAGTCATTTGGCGCTGCACGGACAGGTTCCAAGCGTCGATGACGGGGAGACGGTTATTGAAAGGCCGGGCGCGGGAGTAGACGTTATTCGGAACCATCGGCCGGTTATTCGGACCTGTGCACTCGGTCTGGGTTGGAGTGTAGGTATGGGTGAGCGTGTTCACCCCGGCGGGGTCAGTGATGGCGTTGCAGTTGTTTACCGTCAGGGCGGTGTCGGGATCGAACGAAGGGGGCCCTTGAGCCAAAGTGAAGGCGGTGTTGAAGGTCCCGGGGGTAACAGCCTGCTGCCCCAGCACGGGCAGGTTCTGGGTGATCGTATGGCCGAAGATGGTGCCAAAAACACCAATGTCATAGCTCCGCCCGTAGCCGGCGCGAATCACGGTCTTGGGATTGAGCTGGTACGCCAGCCCCGCGCGGGGAGCGAGGTGGCTGAAACTGGTGCTCGTGTTACCCCTCAGGTCCACGCCCTGCTCACCCGCCACGCGCATTTCGCCGGAGGACAAGTCAACCCAGCCGCCCAAGCCGTTACCGGCCGCTGACTCCGGCCGGTAGATTTCCCAGCGCAGGCCGAGGTTGATGGTGAGCTTGGGATTGAAACGCCACGTGTCTTGCCCGTAGAAAAACAGGCGAGGCTGAGTTTCGTAAGCGTTAAGTGAAGTACTAACGTAGCGGTTGAAAGTGCTGACGTCCCCCAAAAGGAATCCCGCCAAGCCGATGCCGCCCACTCCGCCCGGACCCGCCGTGATGTCGTTGTCGAAAAGGAGTTGGCCGGCGCGATGCGCGTCACTCGGGATGCGCAGGTTATAAGCATAGCGAATGTCCGCTCCGAACTTGATGGTGTGGTTGCCGCGGATCTTCGTCCAGTTGTTCACGAACTGGTACTGGTGTTCCTTTTCCGTCAGAGGACAATTGCACTGGTTGACGTCCAGGGAGTAGCCGAACTCGAATTGCGTAGCGCCGGGGATGTTGGCCCTGAATTGTGGCATTCCTGAAGTAATTGTCGGCTGGCTGGCAGTGTTCAAGCCGGGAATCCCTGCGGCAGTGGCAGGCGTCGTACCCACGCCGCCGGGAGCGGTCTGGACGCGGTAACGGAAGTAACCGAAGCGGAAGTCGGTGAGCCAGGTGGGGCTCAGCGTATAATCGAAGCCGCCGGCAATGCTCTGGTTCCGTACCTTCGAAGTTCCTGCGAAGCTGCCGACCGAAGGGTCCTGGGGAATGGCAAAGCCACCGAGTTCAACTCCGAACAAGCCTGGCCCCGACCGGCTGAACTGCTGGAAGCTGTAACGGCCGAAGATGTGCCACTTCTCCGAGGCGTAACCATCCCCACGGACGTCAAAGGCGTCTGAGTTCAGGAGACCCGTGCCAGAGCCGAAAAAGTTGTTGTTTAGAGGGGCGGCGGGGTTGGTGGCACCGACCGGAAAGGCGGGGCTGGCGCTTGTTCCGTTCAGGAGGTTCTGCGCTTGCGGAGACAGACGCGACGCCGGGATGATGTTGGTGGCGCACGCGGTTTGGCCTATCTGGCTGGGAAGGCACCCGAAGGCTGACCGGTTAACGGGCGCCAGCGGGACGGGGTTGCCGTTTACGAGCGCGAGGGTGCTGTGCGTGGGATCTCCTGGCATGGTGAGGTAAGGATCATAGATGATCGCGCTGGAGAGAAGGTCGCTCAAGTCGCCCGTGCGCTCCAAGGCGGTGGGAATGCGGTCACTCGTTGAACCGCCCACGTGGCTGCGCAGGCCCTGGTAGTCGCCGAAAACGAACGCCTTGTTTTTCTTGATGGGACCGCCGAACGTGCCACCGAACTGGTTCCAATTGCCGCTGGGAACGCTGGCCACTCCACTGCAGGAGCCGCCGCACTGCGTGAAGGGGTTGCGGGCGGAGGTCGAGTTCGAGCGCTCAAAGTCAAACGCCGAACCGTGGATATCGTTTGAGCCCGACTTGGTCTGCGTGGTCACCACGGCGCCGATGGCCTTGCCGAATTCGGCGTCATAGTCTTGGGCCGTGATTTTGGCTTCGGTGATGGCCTCCAAGTTGGGATTGATCACAATGATTCCCAGGATGGGGTCTTGGTTGTCGGTCCCGTCCAGTTCAAAGGCCGTGCCCGCGAAGTGTTGCCCCTGCGTCAGGATCTGCTGCGATCCCTGCGGGTTCTCGCTGGCGGCATGGTTCCAGCCGTTCAAGCGTTGGTTCCCCGGCGAATAGAGCTGGAAGGTGGTGAAGTTGCGATTGTAGATCGGCAAGTCCTCCACCTGCCGCTCGCTGAAGGTCTGGGCCACGTCGGTACGCTCAGTCTTCAGGATCGGGACCGCGGCCGTCACCTCTACCGTTTGCGTGACGGCGCCCAGTTGGAGGACGGCGTTGACCTGGGTGGACGCGTCCACGTTCACTTGGACGTTCTCTTGGACGTAGGCCTGGAAGCCCTGGGCCTCAACCCGCACGCGGTACGTTCCCACGATCAGGTGCTGCTGTTCGTAGTTGCCTGAATCGTTGGCGGTGCTCTCGAAGTTGACGCCCTTGTTGATGTCGGTGATGGTTATCTTGGCTCCGGGCACGATGGCGCCTGAGGAGTCGGTTACCGACCCAACGATGCTGCCGAACACGGCTTGGCCGAACGTCTTACCAGCCGGGTACGCCGCTGCGAGCACAACAACCGCAATGAGCAATACTCTGATGTTTTTCATGATCTGCCCCTTCTCCTTTTTTTCCCTTCACCCTTGCCTGGCGTAGCGCCGAGTCGCCATGGCGACTGGTCGCCCAAAACACGGTAGCCGAGGGCAGGCAGTCGCCGCGGCGACCCTGCCCCTACAGGGAAACCCATCAGACCCGACTCATAGAGAAGCGCATGTTAAGTGAAGTGCTTCGCCCTTACTGTGAAAAGGGCCCAAGCTTTCAAACCGAGAACGATAGGCGATTGGAGCGTTTCCGTGTTCCCGGACTTCGCTCGCCGCCAGAAGCAGAAAACCGACGCGGCGCGTATCTATATCACAGAGAAATTGATCATGTCAATAAAAAAATACAGGGCTCTAGTACGTTCATACTAGCCGAGAGTCCGACCGGGCACGGCCCTCGGAAAGAACCCAGAATCGAAAACGGGCAATGACTCTGCTACACTCCCTTCAGAGGGTCGCGACATGGGTCTAACGCACATTGAAGCGAGCATCGCTAATCCGGCAAAGCCACAGCGACGCGTGCGCCTCAGTTTGCTGGTTGATTCGGGCGCAGTTTATTCGGTTGTCCCCACGAGCCTACTGCGCAAGCTGGGAATCAAACCTCATTCTCGGCGCACCTTTACTCTGGCTGACGGAACGAGGGTTACGCGCCGCGTAGGCGACGTTCTGTTTCGCCTCGATGGTCGTCAAGGAGCCTCGCCGGTGATCTTCGGCGGAAAGGGCGACAGCACTCTGTTCGGGAGTGTTTCTTTAGAAGCCCTGGGTTTCATACTCGACCCGCTCAAGCGCGAGCTGCGTCCCTTACCCCTGCTGCTTGCTCCGCATCAACCCCGGAGGAGCTGAAGGCAACGCCAAAGCCCAAGGCTTGAGAGGCGAGCCCTGCACTACTAATGGCCAGATTCTTCGCTAAGCGAGAAGAAAAGCAGATCCTTCGGTCGCCGCGGCGACCTCAGGATGACATGTCATTCCGAGCGGAGCGAGGAATCTGCTTTTGGTTGCGGCCTTACGCTGCGCTGTGCTACAGAACGGATCACCAACGAACCGGATGTCAAAGAGGCTGAGTCGACGACAGATCTTACAGGGGGCTGCCGCCCTGGCAGGCGCGCCTTGGCTTCGCGGTCGAGGAGAGGCGCTCGCAATCGATGCGGGGGTCAAGTCGTTGGCAGCTCGCGCCGCGCCGCTGACGACCCCTTATGCTGGAGTCACTTTCGTCGACGTCGGTAAGCAGGCTGGCTTGGTCCACGAGACCATCTTTGGCGGTAAAGACAAGAACCTTTACCTGTTGGAGACCACAGGCTGTGGTGTGGCCTTCTTCGATTACGACAACGACGGCTGGCTGGACATTTTCGTAGTCAATGGAACGAGGTTGGAAGAACAGGATTCTGGACTCAGGATTCAGGATTCAGGAAGCAAGAAGTCAGAAGTCAGAAGTCAGAAGCCGGGAAACCAGGAGTCAGGAGCCAGGAGTCAGGAGTCGGGAAACCAGAGCCCGACAATCGTCAATCGTCAATCTACAATCCGAAATCCGACGAACCACCTTTACAAGAACAACCGAGACGGGACCTTTACTGACGTGACCGAAAAGGCCGGCTTGATTCGCGGCGGATGGGGCCAGGGAGTGTGCGTCGGTGACTACGATAATGACGGGTTCGATGATCTCTTTGTGACTTACTGGGGCAAGAATGTTCTCTACCACAACAACGGCGACGGGACCTTTACGGATGTGTCCGAAAAGGCGGGTGTGGCTGGTGCGCGCACGCGGTGGAGCACGGGCTGCGCGTTCGTGGATTACGACCGCGACGGCCACCTGGATCTGTTTGTGGCCAACTACATCGACCTGGCGGACTTCAAGAGCTGGCCGCTGCCCGAGTCGGGCCCCTGCATGTTCAAGAGCGTGCAGGTGGCGTGCGGGCCGCCCGGGCTGCCCGGGGCCAAGAACATCCTCTACCGCAACAACGGCGATGGCACCTTCACCGATGTCTCGGAGAAATCAGGTATCACCCAAGCCCGGGGTACCTATGGGCTGGGAGTTCTGTGCGCTGATTTTGACAACGACGGATGGCCAGACATTTATGTGGCCAACGACTCCCAGCCCAGCGCCCTCTATCGCAACAATCATGACGGGACGTTCACCGATATCGGCATAGTCGCCGGCGTCGCTTACAGCCAGGATGGAAAGCCCCAGGCCGGCATGGGGGTGGCGGCGGCGGATTACGATTGCGACGGCTGGCTGGACATTTTTCGCACCAACTTCTCCGAAGATACCTCTTCGCTTTACCACAACACCGGCCAGGGAGCGTTTGACGACGTCACCTTTCCTGCCGGGCTGGGCATGAACACGCGATACCTCGGCTGGGGCTGCGCCTTTCTTGACATCGACAATGACGGGTGGGCGGACATCTTCGTGTGTAACGGGCACATCTATCCTGAGATCAAGCGCCTGTCGCTCGATATCCGCTACGAGGAGCCCAAGATCGTTTACTACAACCTGAAAAACGGGCGCTTCAAGGACGTCTCCAAGGAATTGGGAGGTGCCATCCTGGAGCCAACGTCCACGCGCGGGTGTGCTGTGGGTGACTTCGATAACGACGGCGACCTGGACATCGTCACCAATCCGGTGAACGGCTACCCCCAACTGCTGCGTTGCGATTCGATCGGACCCCAACCGGGGGGAAACCACTGGCTGAAGATCCGCGCGATAGGGACGAAATCCAATCGCAGCGGCATAGGGGCGCGTATTACATGCATTACTAACACCCATCGGCAAATCGACGAGGTGCGTAGCGGCGGCGGTTACGCTTCACAGAACGATCTGCGCGTCCACTTTGGACTGGGTCAGGCCACCAAGGCCGACAGGATCGAGATCCGCTGGCCCAGCGGACAGGTGGACACGCTCGAGAACGTCGCCTCAGACCAGGTGGTCTACGTGCAGGAAGGGAAGGGAATCATCAAGTTTGATTCCATTTCGAAGAAGTGAGATGGGATGAATTGTGAATACTGAATTGTGAATGGCACAAACCCAAAGGAAAACCAATCACACTGGGTAGGGTTTTGTTTTGGCAATCTTCGATCTGAAATCGTCAATCTCCGCCTGGGAGCACGGGCTTCTCGCCCGCCTAAGATCGGACGAGGAATGCCGTCGACGTGCGGGCGAGACGCTCGCGCTCCCAGGGCCAGGTCCGAAAAGCAGGAGGAACTTCCTGCGCTCCTTGAGTCGAACTGGTCTAGTGTTGAGCGTCGAAGCCATCCTGTCTTCCATTTTCCCCTGGCGTCGCCTATCTGCTCGAGACCTCGATCCCTTCAACACACCCATAAGCGCGGGGGCGTCCCTCGGCGTCACCTTGACAGACATCGCGCCGCAGGCCGGTCTCGATGCTGTCTGCGTGTTTGGCGATCCCAACACCAAGCGGTGGATCATTGAAACCACCGGCTGCGGCGTTGCCTTTTTCGACTACGATCAGGACGGGTGGCTGGACATCTTCCTGGTGAGCGGAACGACCTTGCAGAACCGGGATTCGGGGTTCGGGTTTCGGGGCTCGGAAAACCACGGTCAGGAGTCAGCAAACCAGAAGTCAGAAGTCAGAAGCCAGAAGCCAGAAGACCGCAGCCCGCAGAACCTGGCAGGTGTCCTAGCTCAGTCGAGCCGGACAATCGAAAATCGAAAATCGACAATCGAAAATCCCACGAACCGCCTTTACCACAACAACCGCGACGGTACGTTCACGGACGTCACCGCTAAGGCGGGTTTGCTGCGTACCGGTTGGGGTCAGGGAGTGTGCGTCGGCGATTACGACAACGACGGCTTTGACGACCTTTTTGTAACTTATTGGGGTCAGAACGTGCTTTACCGCAACAATGGCGACGGAACGTTCACCGACGTGACGGCCAAGGCAGGCCTAACCCAGCAAAGCTCGCGCCCGCGGTGGAACACGGGCTGCTGCTTCGTTGACTACGACAAGGACGGGCACCTCGACCTCTTTGTGGCCAATTACGTGGACCTGGACCTTTCAGCAACTCCTGCCATGGGCTCGGGCCAATACTGCCTGTGGAAGGGGATTCCGGTGATGTGCGGCCCCAAGGGTTTGCCGGGCTCGAAGAACATCCTGTATCACAACCGAGGTGATGGGACCTTCCAGGACGTTTCGGAGAAGTCCGGCATTTACAGGACTACTGGCCACTACGCTTTCACGGCGCTCACCGGCGACTTCGACAACGACGGCTGGCCGGACATCTACGTGGCCTGCGACTCCACGCCTAGCATCCTTTACCACAACAACCACGATGGCACATTCACTGACATCGCCATCCCTTCCGGGTGTGCCTATAATGAGGACGGCCAGGAGCAAGCGGGTATGGGCGCCTCGGCCGGCGATTATAACTGCGACGGCTGGCTGGACATCTTCAAGACGAATTTCTCCGACGACACTTCCAGCCTTTACCGTAACAACGGCGACGGCACCTTCAGCGACGCCAC
>DATJKY010000884.1:0-4852 GCA_035490955.1 Terriglobia bacterium
CCCGGAGGAGTAAGGCAACAAGGGGAAGAGGGGCAAACGCGGCTGAAGTTTTGGTCTTTCCTTTTTGCCTGTTGCTCTCTTAACCTTTTCCCCTCTTCCCCTTTGCCCCTTTCAGCCAACGGTCTAGCGACCGTTTATCACGCGCTGGCCGCGCAGAACGTTTCTCCGGCTCCAGCACCAGCTTTGCGAGTCGATCCCAAGGCCCAGGCGTTATTTGACCAGGTGATTCAGACGCTGGGTGGCCAAGCCTTCCTCGGCTTCAAAACCTTGACAACTCGCGGACGGAGTTTCTCGATCACCGATGAGCAGACAACAGGGTTCGTGACTTTCGAGAGCCAAGTGGAGTACCCGGACAAGCGGCGCTTTGCCTACGGTCTGGGGAAGAAGAAACCCATCGTCCTCATTAACAACGGCGACCAAGCCTGGGAAGTCGACCGCATGGGCCTTACCCATCAAACGCCGGAACAGGCGCGTCGCTGGAAGATCACCAACGCTTACAGCCTGGAAAACCTGCTTCGCCTCCGGACCCGGGAACCCGGAACACTCATTCAGGATGCGGGTTCCGACTTCATCCAGAATCTTGCGACCCGGGTCCTGGACATATCCCTAGCCAACCGGGTTGACGTGAAGCTCTACCTCAACAAGGCAAACCCCTTGCCCGTCCGCATCACCTACCGTGTACAGGATCCGAAGACGCTGGAGTGGGATGAATATGCCGACATCTACGGCGACTACCAGAGCTTTCAGGGCATTCAGACCCCAATGCACATCACTCGCTTTTTCAACGATGAGCGGATCTCCGAAACCTTCCGCAGCACTGCGAAATACGATGAAGTGTTCCCCGCCAGCTTGTTTCAGCCGCCCGAGCAGTAGATCCCGGGTTGGAGCGCGCAACGACGGCGGCGCCGCTATGCACTTTTCGCTGGCCTGCGTCTAGGCCGGTCGCATCCGCAGGTAGTCCGCCAGGGCCTCCGCCCATGGCTTAAGGTCATCCAGACCCAGCCCCCGCAGGCGCGCGTTATCCAGCACCGAATAGGGAGGTCGCCGGGCGACGGTGTGAAACTCCGTGGACGCTACCGGGAGCAGATCCGGCTTCAAGCCTGCCAGTTCGAAGATCCTGGCGGCAAACTCATACCAACTGCACTCGCCCTGGCAGGTAATGTGATAAAGCCCATATTCCTTCGTTTCGACCAACTGCCAGAGCTTGCGCGCAAGCTCCGGTGTGTGCGTGGGAGTGAGCACTTGATCCTCAACCACCCGAATGCTTTCTCCGGCCTTCGCCTTGCGCAACATCGTTTCGACAAAATTCCCGCCCTTCGACTTGCTGCCACCGCCCCCATACAGACCGCAGCTTCGGATGAGGAAATGCTGGGGCAGCAGCGCCGCGACCAGATGCTCGCCCGCAAGCTTGGAAGCCCCATAGACGTTCAACGGCTGCGGCAAGTCGGTCTCGGTTAGCGGCGCACGCTTGCTGCCGCCGCCGAAAACGTAATCCGTGCTGAGGTGGACCAGCGTGGCCCCACGGTCGCGACAGGCCAGCGCCAGCCGCCGCACCGCCAAAGCATTCACTTCGAAGGCGCTGTTTATTTCGACCTCGCAATCATCCACGCGGTGGAACGCGGACGTGTTGATGACCACCTGCGGCACGTGGCGGTCGAAGGCCGCACGCACCGACGCATCCGAGGTTACTTCGATATTGGTGTGCGCGAGGGGAACCACCTCGTGGGCAGGGGGCGCGCTCTCCATCAGGGTTGTCCCCAGCTGGCCGGTACAGCCGATCAGCATGATCTTCATGGATCGCGAGATCTCCGTGAATGCAATCGATCAGCGATGATGCGGCGCTAATACTGGAGAAGATCGGCCTGAGGTGAAGCGAGCCACTCCGCCAGGCTCTGCGCCTTCCTGTCCTTCTCGGAAAGGACGGCCTCATTGCTGGCAATCGGCCACTCCACTCCTACTTGCGGATCGTTCCAGCGGATTCCAGTCTCGCCCTTGCGGTTATAGATCGCTGTGCACTTGTATTGCAGCTCCGCGTGGTCGGACAGAACGTAGAATCCCCGCGCGAATCCCGCCGGCGCCCATACCTGTAGCCGATTCTGGTCCGAAACTTCGAGGCCGACCCACCGTCCTACGGTGGGGGAGCCTTTACGGATGTCCACGGCCACCAGGTAGGCAACCCCCAGAGTTACCCGCATGAGCTTGCCCATGGGGCGGTCGTACTGAAAATGGAGCCCGCGGATCACACCTTTTTTGGAGCGCGAGTGATTATCCTGCAGAAAGTCAGTTGGGAGCCCCAGTTCCCGGAACTCGTCGGCGCGGTAGGCTTCCAGAAAGAAGCCGCGCTCGTCTGCGAGCGTATCCGGCTTGAGCACCACAATGTCATTCAGATGTCGTGATTCGATGTGAATTGACATCGTTCGCCTAAACTCCTCGTGGCAGTAGGGAGTTAAACAAGTATTCTAGCATTTGTTCATCACCCCATTTTGCTCGGTGGGCCGGGGCCTCTTCCTGCCGGATAGCGCTTAACCCCCTGGATGATTGCTAATCACGCCCAACAAGCATGGTAAGATACCGATGCTTGGGTGCAATGAAAATCTCCCTGAATTGGCTTATAGAATTCGCTGATATTCCGCTCAATCCGAAGGACGTCGAGCGGGGCCTGACTTTGCTGGGGTTGGGGGTGGAGTCAATCACCCAGTCGGATAGCGATTGGGTTTTGGATGTGGAAGTCACCACCAACCGGCCGGACTGCCTCAGCCACTATGGAGTGGCACGCGAAGCCTCGACCTGGTATCGCAAGCCCCTGAAGCGTTTGGAGTACACGCTTAAGGAATCGCGCACGCGTGCCGCTGGTGAAGTGTCAATCGAGATCGTCGACACCGACCTGTGCGCCCGCTACTGCGGCCGCGTCGTGCAAAATGTGCGAGTCAGGCCCTCGCCGGCCTGGCTGGCGAAGCGGTTGGAAGCCATTGGCCTGCGGCCCATCAATAATGTTGCTGACGCGACCAACTACGTCCTGATGGAACTGGGCCAACCGTTGCACGCGTTCGACCTTGACCTGCTCAGGCAGCGACGAATTATAGTTCGCCGAGCCCGTCCCGGTGAACTTCTGCGCACCTTGGACGGAACGAACCGGACGTTGGCCTCCGAGAACCTGGTGATCGCCGATGCGGAGCGGCCTGTGGGTCTGGCGGGGGTGATGGGCGGACAAGACTCCGAGATATCCTCTCACACCCGCTCGGTGCTGCTCGAGAGTGCCTGGTTCGATCCGACCTCCATCCGGCGGACCGCAAAGTCACTCGCCATGCACACGGAGGCATCCCATCGGTTCGAGCGCGGCGCCGACATCGAAATGGCCCCGGTCGCCCTGGATCGCACGGCGGGGTTGATTGCCGAGGTGGCAGAGGGCGAGATTCTGGCGGGCGTGCTAGATGTCTATCCCCATCCTAGGCCTCCCCAATACCTGACGTTTCGTCGGGCGGAAGTCGTTCGCGTCCTGGGGAAGGAGATTTCCTGGGAGGACGTGGAACGGATTCTCCGCTCATTGGGATTTCAGGTGGAGCGGCGTGGGACAGACGGGTGGCGAGTGACTCTGCCATCTTTCCGGTTGGATGTGACGCGCCCGGTGGATCTGGTAGAGGAGGTCGCGCGACATTATGGCTATGACCATTTGCCGTCCCGGCTGCGCCCGGCTCCGCCACGTGTCGGGCGCGATAAGGTTCGGGACAAGGAGTTAGCTATCTCCTCTCTACTCGTGAGCTTAGGGTATCGTGAAACCATCACCTCCTCTATGGTCGACCCCAATGAGAATGGGAGATTCACGGCTTGGCCGCCGGTGGTTCTGGCTAATCCTCTCAGCCAGGAAGCGTCTGCTCTGCGCTCAACACCGGTCCCTAGCATGCTGCGCGCTATCCGCTGGAATCTGGACAGGGACCAGAAGGATGTGCGATTGTTCGAGATGGGCAAGACTTACAAGCCGCTTCCCCAGGGTCTGCCCGAGGAGCGCAGGGTCCTGACCTTGGGAGCCAGCGGTTACCGTCGGCTAGCGACGGTACACGACAGTCCGAGGGAGCGGGAACTGTTCGGTCTCGAGGGTGAGCCGCGCGATTTCTTTGATCTCAAAGGCGAGTTGGAAGCACTCCTTGGTGTGTTCGACATTCGCGGGCTGCGTTTTGATTCCACCTCGTGCCCCTATTACGAACCCGGCTTTGTCGGACAGTTTCTAGCTGCGGACACAGTGTCTCCGGGCGAACACCGTCTTGTGCTGTTCGGCCAGCTTAGATCCGAAGAGGCAAGCGAATACAAGTTGCGTCAGGGGTCCTGGCTGGCAGAGATCGACCTTGAATGCTTGCTGAGTTTCCCTCTGAGGTCGATGCACTTCCAAGCGTATCCCAAGTTTCCCGCGGTGGAGCGCGACTTCTCCTTGAAGGTGCCGGACGGAGTGACGTACCGACGAATTGAGCATGCCATCGCGGGCTTGAAGTTACCCGAGCTTGCGAGTGTTCGGCCTGCTGACCTTTTCCGCGGAGGCTCGATCCCCTCGGGGCAATACAGTCTGCTGCTAAGGGTGACCCTGCAGAGCCACACACACACCCTTACCAGCGATGAGGTCAACTCGGTCAGCAAACGCATCCTTGAGGTACTCGAACCCCTGAACGTGAAGCTGCGCGGCGGAGCAGGAGTAGGCGCGAATAGGGGACCGGCTTTCAACCTTTGACTTTGGACTAACCCATGACTGATGCCAACGATCACTTTCAGAGGCTGGAAGAAAAGCTCTTCAAGGCGGCCGAAGTCTTCCGGCGCGCGCAAGAGGAGAAGCGCACCCTCCACCAGGAGGTGGAAAGGCTGAAGA
>DATJKY010000885.1:0-4661 GCA_035490955.1 Terriglobia bacterium
TATGACAGCTAGAGACCTACTGTGGTTCACATGTTCCGACTTCGAGGTCGATCTGAGCACAAGAGTCGGTCTGGAACACGCGCTTTCGGCCCAGTTTCCGCGTTGCGGATCACTAAGTTCTGCGATTTCTGGGATCTTGAATTAGCTTGAACAATCTTGAATCTGAAATCTTTAATCTCCGCCAAAAGGCCCCGGTTCCTCAGCTAGAACCCGGCTACGAACACCTTCCCAGATTGCGTTCCGGCATAGAGTCGGCCCTCGCTGACCTGCAGCGAAAGCACAAACTCACGTCTAGTCCGATCGTTATTGAACTCAGCCCAGGCGGCTCCCTCGTCAACAGAAATCCAGACACCGCCACGCTGTGTACCTGCGATTGTCTTGGTGCCACTGGCGGACAACACCTGGACAATGTCTAAAGGCGGAATCCCCTGATTGGCACGAGCAACACCACTGCCGTCATGCATCAACCGGAACACCTCACTCGTCGTGGTCCCCGCGAAGACGTAGTGTGCGTCGCTGCTGAGTGTATGGATATCCTGGAGTTTGAGCCCTGCTATACGTTTCCATTCGTCTGTACCGTCCCTCAAGAAATAGAGGCCCTCACCGAGGCCCGCGAACACTCCCTCTCGAACGACCTGTATTGCGTTGATATAGATGCGACCATCCGGCAGACCTCGATTCATTTCTTCTACGTTTCCCATTCGGCCTACAAAATACGCGCCGTATGCGCCGATGTGCAGCTGCACGCCGTCGTCCTGTACCGTCTGGACTACGTACGTGTCAAGTCCTAGGCGCCGCCAGCCCTCAGGAGCGTAGACTGCATACCCGTAGCTTTTATCCTTGTTGCCGTCGAAGGTTGCCAGCAGCCCCACACCAGTGGAGCGAAGGCAGATTAGCGTGCGACCCCGAATTCCCTCGCCGACGTCAACCCACTTCTGCCCAGCCTCGTCCAATTTGTAGACACTGCCACCGCTAGTTCCAGCCACTAACTCGCCTTTGTACACTGCGAGCGCCTGCACAGCCTTTCCATCGGGCGAGGGCAGTTCTCTCCGGTCCCCGGATGGCCTCCGCTTGCCCCGTACGGAAACGTACAAGGCGGTACCCACCACGGCCACGACGGCAAGAACCACAAGAGGGACGAGGCCCCTGCGGCTAGCGGCCGTCAGTGCCGGGCGAGGTGCAGTGGCTACCGTGGGCCGCTGCGAGGCGCCCGGTCCCGGCCCTTTCGCGCTTTCCCGCTCCTCCTTTTTCCATCGCTTTCCTTCCTTGGCCTCTGACGCTCCCGGGCCAATCTTCTCTCCCTTCGCTCGCTCCTGCTCTGCCTTTTCTCTTGCCAGATCCTCTGACTCCGCGCCGCCAGTTCTATTCCTGGGCATGTCGATCGCTAGAATCCTGGCTCGCCAGCCCGAGCTACTCTTCGTGAGTCACATATTTTCGCATCTCAAAGGAAAATCTGATTTGACGTATAGCACGTAGAATCATATATAATCGTTCGAGTGCTACACCCCAACAGGGCAGCCGCCCTGCAGAAGCAGGGAGGCTGCCCCTACCTGCTAGGGGAGGTTAGGGGCGGAGATCTCGGCTCCGTTCGAGGTCTGCCGGTTTTGCAGGGCTAAGCTCGCCAAAGTTCAAACCGAGGATGGAACTCTATGGACCTGTCGGCAAAATGCGCGTTCACCCAGTCACTTCACGGTTGCTTTCTCTGTGCTTCGATTCTATCGATTATGGCGGCCTCCCAGCCGGTCTGGGCCCAAGTGTCGAGCGGGATTTCGGGTGTGGTCGTCGACCCATCCGGTGGCACGGTTGCGGGCGCTGCCGTTACGGTGAAGAACCTGGAGACGGGAGCAACCCGCACTACCACGACGGAAGAGACAGGCCTATATCAGGTGCTCTCACTACCGGTCGGGCAATACGAGGTTCGAGCGACGAAGCAAGGATTTGCGGAACAGATTCGGACCGGCATTCACCTGGTGGTCGGTCAAGACGCGACTGTGGATATTACATTGCTTGTGGGAGAGGTTAGCCAGCGGGTTGAGGTGAACGCGGACGCGCCCTTAGTTAGCGTTACAACCAAAGAGACCTCCGGTCTGGTGGGAGAGGAACAGATAAAGGATCTTCCGTTGAACGGGCGGAGCTACGATCTATTGCTCCCTCTGAATCCGGGCATTGTCAATTTTACTTGGGAGAAGACCGGGGGAATTGGTATATCCAATTCGACGACGGGAAACAACTTCTCCGTCTCGGGCAATCGGCCGCAACAGAATCTATTCCTGATGAATGGAGTCGAATACACAGGCGCTGCCGAGAACAACATGACGCCGGGAGGCACCAGCCAGCAGTTGCTCGGCGTGGATGCGGTTCGCGAGTTCAATGTCTTGCGCGACTCCTACGGCGCCGAATTCGGCAAACACCCTGGCGGGCAGGTGATCATCGTCACCCAATCAGGAAGCAATCTGTGGCACGGGTCCGCGTTCGAATTCCTGCGCAACAACGCCCTCGATGCTCCCAATTTCTTCGACCAAGGTTCTGCTCCACCCTTTCAACGCAACCAGTTCGGCGGCTCTGTAGGAGGGCCGATCCAAAAAGACAAGACCTTCTTTTTTGCTAATTACGAAGGATACCGCCAGAATCTGCACCAAACATCCGTGGCCTTTGTCCCGGACGCAGCCTCCCGCGCTGCCGCCGTACCGAGCGTCCAGCCGCTGCTCAGCCTGTGGCCGACGGCTCCTCCCGGCGCTCCCGACTTCAATGGAATTGCTGAAGTCTTCGGTAGCGCACCGCAAACTATTCGAGAAGACTTTGGGACGATCCGATTCGACCACACTCTCTCCCCGCGCGACTCCCTCGCGGGCATCTATACGATTGACGACAGCGGAGACGTCACCGCCACGCCGGCCAATCCATTCAGCACGGATGTCGTCACCTTGCGCGAGCAGGTGGTGAGTCTGGAGGAGACGCACGTTTTCTCTCCAGCGATGCTCAATACGGCGACGTTCGGTTTCTCGCGTGCGGGTTACTTTTTCACCGGCGAGCCCACGCCCGGCACCACCGCAGCGACTGTTCCGGGATTTCTGCTTGGACGCCCGGTGGGTGCGGTGGTTGTGGGCGGGAGCGCTGCCTCGAACCCCCAGGCCCAGATCGGCTTGGCCGGCAGCAACAATGGAAGCAACCTCACCGTCGCTCGAAATCTATTCACCATTGAGGACCGCCTGGCCCTGGCGCGGGGACGCCATCAGTTCAGTTTTGGCGGGTGGCTGCAGCCATTCCAATCGAACGAAACCCTGGCCCTCAGCAAGTACGGACAAGCTACGTTTGCTAGCCTGCAAACATTCCTTCTGGGAACCACCTCCTCATTTCTGTTCGATCCCACGCCTACCGAGATGGCCTGGCGCTCATTTTTCGGGGCATTCTACGTCGAAGACGTCATTCGCGTAACCCCCAAGTTCACGCTCTCGCTGGGCTTCCGCGACGAATTCACGACTGGCTGGAACGAAGCGCATGGCCGCGCCGCCAACTACACGTTCCCGAATGGCATCATCTCAAGCGAACCGAACATAGGAAACTCGTTCTTCACCGTCAACAATGCGAAGTTTCTGCCACAACCGCGGATCGGACTGGCCTGGAGTCCCTTTAGCAGCAAGACGGTGATTCGGGCCGGTTTCGGGATGTACAACGATTTGCAGGACGCGCTGGGTTACCGCGCCGATCAGAACGCGCCCTTCAACCCAACTTACAGCATCGCCTCGTTCCCGGTTGCGGACCTTCCCATCGATCCCACTGCCCCTGTGTCCCCAAAGGCGAAGCTTGTGCCCGGCGGAGTTCAACCCGACATGAACACTCCGGCGCTCATCTCCTGGTCTCTGAGAGTCGAGCGGCAGCTTACTCCCAATACGGTCCTGACCATCGGCTATGTGGGTTCTCACGGCTACCACGAACTTATCGGTCTAGACGCGAATGAGCCGTTTCCCACCATCTGTCCGGCATCGCCGTGTCCGGCTCTGTACCCCACGGTGAATTCCAATTCCCATCCCCCGATGACTTTTGCGACCGGATTCCCTGTCGGCTCACCCTATGCGGGAGCTCCCGTGCCCGGCGGGAGCTTTTTCATTCCGGTCGGAGCACCAAAGGCAAACCCCGCGTTGGCGAATACGTGGACATATTTTTCGATCGGGGACAGCTCCTATAACGGGCTGCAGGTGGATCTAAACCGCCGTTTCAGCAACGGTCTGTCGCTGCGGGGAGTCTACACATGGTCAAAGGCGCTCGACAATGGAGATTCACTGAATCAAACAACAGCGGGAAATGCGCCGGGGCTGGTTTCAAACCCCTATAACCGGAGCGCCGATTGGGGACTTGGTACCTATGACGTGCGCAACGTAGGGGTGATAAGCGAACTGTACGAATTGCCGTTCGGCCGAGGCAAACGATTTGGCGGTGGATTAAACGGCTGGAGCAACGGTCTGGCGAGCGGCTGGTCGGTGAACAGCATTGTCACCTTACAAGCTGGATTTCCGTTCACGCCCCAACTCAGCTACAACCCTACGAACAACGGAGACACCCGAAATCCAGTGCGGCCGTTCGTGAATCCTGATTTCACCGGCCCCGCCATTCTCGGCACGCCGGAAAAGTGGTTCAATCCCAAGGCATTCATAGCGCCGCCC
>DATJKY010000886.1:0-11817 GCA_035490955.1 Terriglobia bacterium
ACTTAAACGGGCCGCTCGCAAGAAGCAGCCGCCCAAAGCCAAGCGAACCGATCCGCGCGGCTCCCACAAGCCGAAGGTCAAGAAGAAGGCCCCGGCCGGACAGGCCAAACGGTAAACGACAGTGACAAGTGACGAGCAGCCGACTCGTCACTCTTTTACTCACTTTACTCGGAGTCGGCGGCTCGTCACTTGTCACTCCACTGATCACCGTATGTTGAGTCAACTGCTTAGTACCAAGAGCATTGACAAGCTACTCGCAGCCGCCGAGGAGCCTGAACACCGCTTGCGGAAGACGCTGGGCCCGTGGTCGCTGACCGCCCTGGGCATTGGCGCTATCATCGGCACGGGCATCTTCATTCTGACCGGCACAGCGGCGGCGGGTGAAGTGGTCAAAGTGCAGTCGATTCTTAAGGCGCCACTGATGGATGTCCTTCTCCATGGCCGGCATGCGGTGGGGATTGCCGGCCGCCCAGGCGCCGGACCCGCCATCGCGCTTTCTTTTTTCCTCGTCGCTATTGCCTGCGCACTGGCCGGGCTGTGTTATGCCGAACTGGCCTCCATGATCCCCATCGCGGGCAGCGCCTACACTTACAGCTACGCCACGCTGGGAGAGATCGTGGCCTGGATTATCGGCTGGGACCTGATCCTGGAATACGCGGTCAGCAACATGGCGGTGGCGGTAGGCTTTTCGGCTTACATTGACAGCCTCCTGCAAGGATTCGGCCTTCATCTTCCCCGCCAACTTGCTGAACCTTTCATCGTCGCCGGCCAGCGGACTGGCGCCTGGTTCAACCTGCCGGGCGTCCTCGTGGTCATGATCCTGACCGTGGTTCTGGTGAGGGGAATTCGTGAGAGCGCTGGCGCCAACAACCTGATGGTGACGGTGAAAATCGTCGCCATCTTCATTTTCATCGTGGCCGCGTCGCGTTACATCCACGTTTCCAATTGGAAGCCTTTCATGCCGAACGGCTGGCAGGGTGTGATGACCGGCGGAGCCATCGTCTTCTTCACTTATATCGGCTTTGACTCGGTTTCCACCGCTGCGGAAGAGTGTCGTAATCCCCAGCGGGACGTGCCGTTTGGCATTATCGCATCGCTGATTATCTGCACCACACTCTATTGCTCCGTGGCGGTGGTCCTCACCGGTATCCAGCACTGGCAGACGCTGCGCAACGCCGCTCCTGTCGCCAACGCCCTGGAAGCTATCGGATTGACCCACGTCGAGCGCTGGGTCACCGTGGGGGCGCTGACCGGCATGCTTAGTTCGCTGCTCGTCTACCAGTTGGGCCAGGCACGTGTGTGGTATTCCATGTCGCGCGATGGCCTGCTGCCCAAGGTCTTTTCCAGAGTCCATCCGCGGTTTCGCACCCCGCACGTCAGCACTTGGGTGGCAGGGTTCTTCGTGGCCATCCCGGCCGGCCTGTTTGACATCGGCACACTGGCAGACCTTTCCAATAT
The DNA here is from genome assembly GCA_035490955.1 of Terriglobia bacterium. Lineage (GTDB taxonomy): Bacteria > Acidobacteriota > Terriglobia > UBA7540 > UBA7540 > DATJKY01. The sequence goes on from DATJKY010000886.1 coordinate 1,459, forward strand.
CGGCACGCTGTTTGCGTTTGTGTTGGTCTCATTGGGAGTACTGGTGCTGCGGAGGAAACAACCTGAGCGAAGGCGAGCCTTCCGCACACCGTGGGTTCCGTTCTTGCCGGTCGCCTCGGTCATCTGCTGCCTGATCCTGATGGCTAGCCTGCCCGTCGAGACATGGTTGCGGTTCGTGGTCTGGCTGGTGATCGGACTAACCATCTATTTCGTCTACAGCCGCCACCACAGCGAGTTCGGACGGGCTCGCACGGAGTCCGTAGTGGCCAACCACCCGCCACAACCCGTGGTGCCGTGATGCGGCTAACTCCATTCGTGCACGAAGGTTCCAACGAGCTTCGAGGGGTCCACACTTTCGCGATGCTTGCACTGGCGTTGGTGTTTGCTTTGCTCAGTTGTTCCAATGCCTTGGCCTGGGGACCGAAGGCGCATCGGCTCGTGAACAACTGGGCCATCGAAACCTTGCCGCCCGAGATTCGCGGCTTCTTCCAGGCCTACCGTGAATACTTGATCGAACATGTCAACGATCCCGACGAGTGGGTCAAAAAAGACCGCTACGAGCTCATGCGGCACTACATCTTTCTGGACAGATACGGCCGCTTTCCCTACCTTAGCCTGCCGCACTCCTATAAGCAGGCGCAGCAAAATTACGGGGCTGGCCGAGTTGCGCGCAACGGCGTGCTGCCCTGGCAAATCGGCGAGTACAGTCTCAAGATGACCAATGCCCTCAAGGCGAGGAACTGGGATGAAGCTCGCCTTGACGCCGCGGTGCTAGGCTACTACGTGGCAGACGCCCGCGATCCGCTGCATACTACCGAAAACTACGACGGGCAGCTGGTGGAACAGTCGGGTCTGGAGACGAGGTTTGGTGTCGTACTGATCGTTCGTTATGCCAACTTCTTCATGGTCCGCCCCGGTGACGCTGTGAAGATCGATGACCCCACCGAATACGCGTTCCAGACTGTGCTCGACGCAAATACCTGGGTCGACCGCGTTCTCTGGACGGACCGGCGCTCCCGCCTAGGCTTGGTGGACTACAACGATGACTACTATGATCGTTTCTACACCCAGATTGGCTCCACCGCGGCGCGCGCCATTAGTGAAGCCGCTCATGACACTGGTTCTTATTGGTACACTGCGTGGCTCAACGCCGGCCGGCCCTCCCCGCCAGGGCGCTGAAGGCGTGGGCATAAGACGGTAATAGTTGGCACTAGGCAGTCGGCAGGACCGTAAATGGAATTCCAGTCACGGAGTGCAGAAACCCAGCCCTCCGTCTCGAAGGGATGGGGAAAACCATCATTGTACAGTGCAAGGCGCATAGGAGTCGGCTTAGCTCAGTCACAGTCCGAGAGCTTTACGGGGCCCTATTGCACCACGGTGCCGACGAAGCATGGCTGATCACTACCGCAGGCTTCCAGCGCAGCGCAACGTCCTTCGCTGCGAACAAGCGACTTCGATTGCTGACCATTCGTCAAGTTCTCGAGGGAAACGAACTCTGGGAAACTCCCGCCTGCGGGCGGTGACTCGCGTAGGCGAGTGCCAGCACCATAGATGAGTCCGCGAAAACGCGGTTGAGCTGCGCCTTCTCCCTTCTGCCCGCCACCTGCGGCTGACTGCCGACTGCGTACCGCCGATTGCTTACCGCACGCACCTATGCTTAAGACAGGACCAGATCTCGAAGCGTTCATCCATCGCCTCCCGAAAGTTGAGCTTCACCTTCATCTGGAGGGCAGCGTTCGGACCGAGACTCTGCGCGAGCTTTCGCGTGCCAAGGGTCGGCTCAGGAAGGAAACTGAGGATTGGATTTCCCAACGCGTCCGCCGGGGTTTTCGTTATTCAGGTTTCAAGGAATTCCTCAACGCTTTTAAACTGGTGGCGCTCCTGCTGGAGACGCCCTCGGACTATGCACTGATCACGTCACGCTTGATAGAGTGGCTTGCGGTCCAGAATGTCAAGTACGCCGAGATCATCCTCTCTGCCGGTGTCTTACTCTGGAAGAAACAGTCGGTTCCCGCGGTGTTCGAGGCTGTCGCCCAGGCCGCTGAGGAGACGGGATCGCACCTGGGCGTCCGTGTGAACTGGATCTTCGACGCCGTCCGCCAGTTTGGAACTGACCACGCCCGCGCCGTCTTACGGTGGGCCGCGCGCTTTCGCTCAGCAGGAGTCGTGGCCTTCGGTCTGGGTGGTGACGAACACCGCGGACCGGCGGATCACTTCGTGGCAGTCTATCGTGAAGCCCGCGACCTCGGGCTTCATGTGACAGCTCACGCTGGAGAAACCGCTGGACCGGAAAGTATTCGCAAATCGGTGGAACTACTGGGCGCCGAACGCATCGGTCACGGCCTCACGGCCGCCCAGGATGAAGCCGTCATGGGCTTACTACGCGATCGCCACATTCCTCTCGAGGTGTGTCCCACCAGTAATGTTTGCACCGGGCTGCTGGCCCGCGTGGAGGACCATCCCTTGCCGAGGCTTCTGCAGTCCGGCCTTATCGTCACGCTCAACTCTGACGATCCGGCCATGTTCGGGACCAGTCTGGAAGGCGAATTTGTTCGCGCCGCGAGAACATTCAGACTGAACGAAGCCGACATTGTCCGGCTAAGCGAGAACGGAATCCGTTCCGCCTTCCTGCCGGAGCGCGAGCAGGAGAACCTTTTGGCCTACCTGCATCGGGCCGTGGGCTTGAGGAAGAATTGATCCTGAATCCACAGATTACGCAGATTTCACGGATTTGAGCTCAGGGATTCCACTATGCATAGGACAGGTAAGGATCACGCAGCCCACTTCACCACTTCACCCGTTGCGCTAGCTAACTGATGCTAATCTGGGTAATCTGTGAAATCTGTGGATGAAGGTCAAGGAGCAAGCATGAAGCAGCTTTCCATCCGAGCCATCTTCTTCGACGCGGGCAACACCCTGCTTTTCCCGTGCGTCGAGGAACTCGCCGAGGACCTCACGGCCGAGGGTCATCCCGCCACGGTCGAGGACTTCTATGCCGCCGAGCGCAGCGGCAAACATAAACTGGATGAATGGCTGTGGCCGAAGATTCACAGCGGCGAACGGCCGCAAAAGGTGGACTACGTTTACTGGGCGGAGTATCTGCGCGCGCTGATGGAGCGCCTCCACGCCCCCGCAGCGCAGCGCGAAAGACTAACTCACCGCTTGGTCGAGCGATTCAAAGACATCCAGTTCTGGTCCCGCGTCCTCCCTGAGACGGCGCCCTACTTGGAAGCTCTGCGCACCCGTGGCTTCTATCTCGGGGTCATCTCTAATTCGATTGGTACGATCGAGGAGCAACTTCGGCGCGTGGAGTTGGCCCGCTACTTCCACACGATCCTCGACTCCGCGATCGTGGGCGTGGAAAAGCCCGACGCCAGAATCTTCGACATGGCGCTGGCCCGGACCGGAGTCAAGGCTTCGGATGCTGTGTTTGTAGGCGACGTCTACGCCACGGATGTGGGCGGCGCCCGGTGTGCGGGACTTCTCGGTGTGTTGATGGACCGCGTAGGAGCTTACACCAACCCTGACTGTCCGCGAATCATGTCCTTGCCTGAGCTAGAGGGCGTGCTGAACAGCATGTCTCCGAAACTGTGAACAATTGCCAGTCAGCGCCTGCTGCGGCAAGAAGTTAAACTTTAGGCCTGAGGCCCGGAAGGGCTGAGCCCATCCGCACAGCAGGCGGTAAAGCCGCAATGGGTTTCAACGATGCCGCGGCCGATGCCTTGTGAGGCTCCAGAGATGACGGCAATGCAGCTTTGCAGGTCGGGCAATGGAATACCCATAGAGAACTCAAACGGCCAGTTGGTGCAGGTAGTCGTAGCTCATCTTGATGCTTTCGAACGGAGACCGCTCGCAGTAGTCCTGCTCCACGAAGTAGTGCTTCATCCCGCCTTCTCGAGCCGCGGCGAATATCCTCTTAAAGTCGATGGTCCCGTGGCCCACTTCGGCGAAGAGCCCCATGTGATCGTCCAATTTCAGGCTGGGTGGAGGGCTGTCCTTTAGATCCTTGATGTGCAACAACGGAAAGCGGCCGGGATACTTCTGGAAATAGGCCACCGGATCCTGACCGGCGTGCGTTACCCAGAAGCAGTCCATTTCAAACTGTACGAGCTTGGGGTCCAGTTCCTTAAGAAAAAAGTCGAGAGCCGTCGTGTCACCGAACTTCGTGAACTCGAAATTGTGATTGTGATAGCAGAACTGGATGCCAGCCTTCTGCGTCTGTTCAGCGGCTTTGTTAAACAGCGGGACTAACTGCTTATACTCCTCCCAGGTCGTGGCCTCCCTTCGATCCAGGATGGCGTTGACCATGTACTTCATGTCCAGCTCTTTGGCGTCATCGATGCACTTCTGCCAGCTGCCTTTGATGTGCTTCGTCTCATAATGGCCGCTTGGCGCCGTGAGGCCATTGTCCTTGAGAAGCTGGGCAAACTGCTTCGCCGTCTTTCCATAAAAATCGTAGACTTCAACCTCCTTGTAGCCGATCTCTGCGACTTTCTTGAGCGTTCCCGCGACGTCCTTTGGCAGTTGCTCGCGCAAAGTGTAGAGCTGAAGGCCCACTGGAAGACCGTAAGGGTTGGCCCACAGCGACCTCGACCATCTCGTGGCTGCCGCGACGGCGGTCATTCCCCACGCCGCGCTTCGCAAGAAGTTTCGCCGGTTCATTGTTCGACTCCTTTGCTCCTGAAATTGTGAAAGCCCGCTGGCGCCCAAAAATCAGGGGCTGAAGCCCAAGTCCAAAATCGCGCCTTCCCCGACACGGGTGAAGCCTGGGTGAAGCCGTGCCCGGATACAAGGCCCTCGGGAGTCATTGCGAACCCAGGGCTTCGAGCCCGACCCCCAGTGTCCAGGGGATATGAGGCATGACCAGGTCCATTGGAGGGGCGCCGACGCAAGGGGGTACGGCAAGCCGTACCCCTACGACTGCCGGCCTAGGCGATGAAGAGGCTCTGGGCAAAAGGCCATTCCAGGTCCACCCATTGGCCGTCGCAACGGAAGCCTGCGCGCTCGCCCATTTGCACAACCTCCTCGCGGTTGTACTTATGGCTGCTTTCTGTCCATAGGGTCTCCCCCTCACGTAGTCTGACCGTCAGCCCCGCCTTGCGAATCCTCGCGGCCTGGTTCACGGTCGCGAGCAAGTGCATCTCGATTCGACGGTTTTCCGTGTCGTATCGGGCGACGTGCCGGAACTGTGACAGAGCGAAGTCGCCATCCAGTTCACGATTAATTCGAGCCAACAGGTTAAGGTTGAAGGCAGCCGTTACGCCGATCGGGTCGTCATAGGCGCGAATCATCTGTGAGACGGGTTTTTCTAGGTCGGCGCCGAGCAGGAGCGCATCACCCGGCGCCAGGGTTTGCCGCACGCCGCGTAGGAATTCCTCACCCGGTTGGCGATCGAAGTTTCCGATGGAACTGCCCAGGAACAGCACCAAGAGACGCTGGCCGGACTCGCGACGCGACGCGACCCGGCGCAGGCCGTCCAGGTATTCCGCCTCGAAACCCAGGATGCTGACCGAGTCGAGCCGGTAAAGTTCTCGTTCACACATGGCGAGAGCGGAGGGTGATATCTCAATCGGGTGATAGAGGGTGGGCTGGCGCCGCGCCAGCGCCTCCAATATCCAGCGAGTCTTCCTGCCGCTGCCGCTGCCCAGTTCGGCCACGACGACCGGAGAGGGAATCCGGGCCACGATCGACTCTGCATGTTGCCGGAGAATCCGCTGGTCGGCGCGCGTCAGCCCATACTCAGGCAGAACGCTAATCACTTCAAACAGGGCGGAACCAACCTCATCATAAAGATACTTCGAAGGAAGCTCTTTCTGGCCGGGTTTGGTGAGACCGGCGCAAACCTCATCCGCAAACTGAGTGAGAGGATCGGCTTCGACCAGACTCGCGGGCATGATTCCCCCAGAAAGCTCGGATCAGGTACTGACGCAACGGAAGGCTGCGTACATATACGGATAGCGGGGCTGGAACCAGTTGCGGAACGAACGGCGCACCATGCACCCGGCCGTACGCGCCGAGCCCCCCTTCATCACGTAGTGCTGGCCGTCAAAGAAGTTGGCCGAATAGCCGGGATAGAACGGGAAGGGCTGAAACCCTGGAAAGGGCTCAAAGAGAGTCGAGGTCCACTCCCAGCCGTTGCCCAACAGGCCCTCCACACCGTAGGAGCTCCGCCCGGCAGGATGGGCGTTGACGGGCGCGGGATCCCAACTCTGGAAATCAAAGTTTCCATGGGCAGGTGCGGGCGGAGTGTCACCCCACGGGAAGGCATGCTCGACGCCGGCCGGACTTCCATAGGCTGCGCGGTGCCATTGCGCCTCATTGGGAAGAGCTTTCTTGGTCCAGCGCGCGTATGCAGCCGCCTCGGCATGGCTCACGTAAACCGGCCACTCCGACGGCAAGGGTATTTCGGCAAACATGGTTCGATAAAACCAGCCGTCGCCGCGCCGCACCCAGAACTGCGGATGCTTTATGCCTTGCGTCCGGATCCAATCCCAATCTGCCTCGGTCCAGAGGCTCGCTTGCTCGTAGCCGCCCTGGCGAACGAACTCGAGGAACTGGCCGTTAGTCACCTTGTAGGCATCGATCGAGAACGTCGGGACGTTCAGCGTATGCTGTTCAAACTCGTTGTCCCATCCAAAAGTGCCCAGGGGGGTGCGAGGCGAGCCCAGTGTGGCTTTCCCGCTCGGAACCTCGATCATCTTGTGAGCGGCCGGCCCCGCGGTCGGTGAGGGCGTAAGCTGCGCTGGAACCTTGCGGTCCAGCGGTAGCTGGTGCAGCAGATAAGCCAAAGTCTCGGCATGCATCAGCCGATGCTCAATAGCAGCGTTAAGGATGAATTCGTTGGAATAAGGGGACTCCACTCCTGTCGCGTCGGTGGTGGCCAGGGAGTCCTCCTCTAGCTTGGCGTCGAGCCGTTCGCGTACGCCCGCATTATATTCCCGGATCTCACCCTGGCGCGGCCAGTCTGACGGCTGGTCGGTGGGCAGCCCGCCGTCCACCGGGTCAATGCCGAAGGCGAACAACCGGTCGAACTTTGGGTGAAAAGAATCGAGGCCGTAGACGTGGCCCGCAAGCAGGTTCCAGTCGAAGGCCTCCAGGTGGCCCAGGTAGAAGACAATGCGGTGCCTCTCGGGTATCGGGCGGTCATACAAAGCCCCTGGATTTACGACGTGGAAGAGGTTGTCAGTTAGCGTTCGCGCGGCCGCGAGGCGGCTGAACAATGTCTGTTCGCCTTGCGAATGGTGCGACGTCTCGCTCATAATGTGCCTCCCTTGCCGTCCTTATCAAGCATCGGCCTCTTTTGGATGCGCCCCCTCCCCACAAGGATTCCAGATGATACCAGATTGCGCTGTGGACGACGCAAACATGTCGGCGACAAATTGTGGCGGAAAATCGCGATTCTTGAGAAGAGTAGCCTAGGCGCAGAATAGGCTGGTGCAGACCTTCAGGCCTGTGAAGGGTATAACAAGCAGCACTCAGACCTCAAGGTCTGCGCCACAGAACGATTCGTAAGTTAGCATACTTGCTTAAGCTTTCAGGATTTCGCTGACCATGCGCGTGTTCTCGCTGATCTGGTCTGAGAAACGGGGGTACATCCCTACGATTGCCGCGTCAATGGGCTTGATGTTTTGGTAGGCGAACTCAAAGGCCTGGCGGATTTCGCCCGGCGAACCGCACTTGCGTCCCGCCGCCAGGAGCTTGTAGACCAAGCAAGGCTTCCGGACCTGCCGCACCACACTGCACATCTTGGCGGGGTCGTCCGAGAGGTACGTCTCACCGACGGGTACCACGCCGAGTTCCTTCTTGTACTCTTCCGGCCGGCGGGAAAGGTAGTGAAAGGAAGCCATGAAGAACTCGTTCGGCCAGCCCTTCTCTTCCAGAGCCTCGAGGATCGCGGGATTATGGGTGGAGATTCCGGCCTGGATGCCGAGATCGTGAACTTTGTTGATGAAAGTCTGGATCAGGTCGAGCTTGCCCGCCCGCCACAAGAGGTCGGTGGCCCAGCCGTGATGAGCAATGCCGATAGGCTTGAGCTTGGACACGATGTCCGCGCACTTCAGCATGCCGTCCAGGATGCTCGGAGGAGTGCGGGGAGCATTGGGTTGCACGTCCCATGGCGCAGCAAGGCAAATCCATTGGATCCTGCACCCTGCGTCTCGAATGCGTGGGAATTGCCGCTGCACCCGCTCGTTGTAGCTCGATTGCCAAGTGTTGATTCCCGCCTTCTCGCAGTCCAGCAGGAATTTCACGACACGCTCATCCGTGAACCATTCCAGCATGTGCTGGCTGTACTGCTCGTTGAAGTGCGAGTAGCCATAGAGGGGATTGCCACCGACGATGAGCCGTGTTATCCGGCCTGGGCCCAAGGAGACCGTAGGAAGCGGGCCGGTGGTTTCCTCGGCAGCCATCGCGCGGCCGGCAATCACGCCGGCTGCAACCGAGGTCGCCCCTTTCAGGAAGTCCCGGCGGCTGGGTCGGCCACGGCTCTCTCCCGCGGTCCTTAGTGCCTTGGACCTTGATCTCCTGCGCATCGGATCTCCATCTGCCCCGCGCGAGCGCCAGCCTGCGGTCTGAAAGCCTATGCGCCTTTGCCTGTCATCTGGCGCGCGTCGTTACTTGATCTTGAGCAACTCCACCTCGAAGACCAGCGTAGAGTTGGGAGGGATCACACCTGGATAACCCTTTTGGCCGTAGGCCAACTCAGGTGGGATGGTAAGCTTGCGCTTGCCGCCGACGTGCATCGTACCCACACCCTCGTCCCATCCCTTGATGACTTGTCCTTGGCCGAGTGTGAACTCAAACGGCTTCTTGCCCACCGAGGTGTCAAATACCTTTCCGTTTGTAAACCGCCCCGTGTAATTGACCACCACCGCATCGCCCTGCTTGGGCGTCGGGCCTTTGCCAACAACCAGGTCCACGTACTTCAGACCTGAGCCGGTTGTGACAGTCTGGGGACCAGCGGCAGGTTTGACCACAAGGGTTGAACCGCTCTTTGAGGTCGGCTGCTGCTGTGTTGAGGTTTGCGCCATTAGAGCGGATGCCGCCGTAATCACAATAAGCAGTCGAATGATTGCGTTCATGGAAGTTCCTTTCAAAGAGTTGGCAGCGCTCAGTCGTCGGTCACAGGTCGTCATTCAGGACCTTTGAGCATTGAGACGAACCCCTGGTCGTCACGACCACAAGGTGCCTTTACACAATGCAAACTGCGCACTGGGAAGGGTACACCTTGGGCGCCCCACAGTCAAAGAGGTCAATCCCGGCCAGCGACACAAAGTTAGTCGGTTACGCCCGCCGAAACGTGAATCTTGTTCACGTTCTTGTACGATGGATGTAGGGCCGACCCTTGGGTCGGCCGAGGCAGGCCCAGGCCCTACAGGTGGGATATACCGGGCAGAGCCCTTTGGTTAGTTAAGTCGCATTGTTTTCATTGACATCGTGTCAAGGGCGGAGCCCTCGACTAGTTTAGTTGGGTCCTGCCCAAAGCTTTGATCGGACGCAGGGGCATCTGATCCATATTTCTCGAAAATTCGGGGCGAGACTACAGTAACAAACTGATACCATATGAGATAACTGAGATCGGGAACGGAACAAAAAGCCGATGTCATTCATATTTCTTCAAAATAAGGCCAGAAATTCCCGTAACATATTGATGTGATTAGGGATAGATCAGTTGGGTTTGTTTCTCCCCTCTTCCTCGTATTCTATTGATATAAAATAACTTAGCTATATTGGGTTTGTTTGGTTCCGTCTCCCCCTACTCGCAGAACCAGTTCTAATTTCGAGTTTCCGATTTCCACTTTCGAGTTTCGAGTTTCCAATTTCCACTTTCCAGTTTCTAATTCCCAGGTCGCTGCGCCTCTGTGGTGATCTTCTTTTGCGCAACCGCTCTGCATGACAGACACCCCTTTTTCTTCCGCCTTTTAGAGTACAACAGACGTACATAACTTGTCAAGTACTTTTTTGGTTGCGGGGGTTTTCCTCGCAGTCTCCCTGGTCCTGGCGGGCTGGCTGACAGGTCCGCGCGGTTCGCTGAACTCCGTTGGTTTGGCCCTGCCTGGACACTAACCGGACACCTCGGCTGGGGTCACGAGTACATGGTACCTACACACCCATCTCGGACCTCCCTTGGGGAGAGGGGACGGCGAAACCGGGGGTGAGGGGTCCTCCCGATGCCCTCACACCATCGGCACAACTTACGAACCCCTCACCCGGCCCTGACGGGCCACCCTCTCCCCAATGGTCGAGAAGCTGGAGGAGTACGAGGCAGCGCGAAGCGCAAAGCTGGGCGTATGCTGGCAGCAAAGCGATGAAGAAACCCAAGAAAGACCCGATTCGGGAACAGCGCATCCAGAACGAAGC
>DATJKY010000887.1:0-3738 GCA_035490955.1 Terriglobia bacterium
ACGTCCCGGAACCTGTGGGTTGACTCCGGTTCGCTCAAGCCTTCAGGATTGTGCCTGTGAAAACGGGCTTTGCGGAAAGTGACCCAAAACCACTTGCGTCGGCGGGCACGCATCGAGACGCGGCCCGGAAAGGATGGGCACAATGAGCACACAAGACATCAAGGAGGCGTCACGGAAAAGTATGGTCAGGGGCTGCCTTGAGTATCAACGCCCTTGGCCGCGCAACGCACGACCGGGGTCGCATATTAATGCGTTTGTCGGCGGGATGCACCTCACCGGCGGAATCTTCGAGCCCTTGATCGGCCCCGCGCTCGATGAGTTAGTTAGCGCGCCTTGACCCGGATGTCCCCGCACCCCGGCCACTGCACGGGCTGGGGAAGGCCACGCACGAGATCGCCCGTCGCTTCCACAACCCATTTGTGCAGTCCAGCGTCGGAACAGCCTTCCACTTTGACTGACGTTCAGGAGAGGCGCTACATTGTGACACCGGCTGCGGCTTCTGATCTGTCCTCGAGATCTTGGGAGGAAGACTGGGTGGCCTCGTCGGCACCCGGTTCCACGTCAGGCGCCACCCAAAAGATCTAAGCATACTGCTCGCTCTTTCGGATCCTCCGGATGCCCAGCCATTGCCAGACGGCAAAAGCCAGCACGAGTTCGGCGACCAGAGCCACGACCCACTTTCCAGCAAGGCTGAATGGTACCACCCAGATCAGCGTATAACTGCCAAGTACCCAGACAGCATCCATGACGACTGCAACCCAAGCGTCGGTGATTCTTATTTTCGGCCTGTGGGCATTGAACCACAAAACCGCGGTGTACACGATGAGGCTGACTCCGAGGATGGCTAGACTGACCTTGTCTGGAAGGCCGAGGAACTTGACCAGCCACCGATTGGCCAGCAGGATCGCCGCGCCCGAGAGGCCTGAGAACATTGCGTTGCCGATCAGTGCCCTTTTCAAGAGGCCCTGACTTTCTTCTATTTCTTGGTTCATACATTAGCTCCTTACTGCTTGGATTTCTTGAGGGTCCGCTTGCCTGAGGCTGCGACAAGGTGGTCGGCTATCGCCCGCCGGGACAGCTGGAAGGCGGATTTGTCATTGAATAGTTTGAAGGCACAATTGGCCTCCTGCACGTAGGCATGGAGCTCAAAAGCAAGCTGTGCTGGGTTGACGGAGGCCTGTACCTCTTTCCGTGATTGCGCAAACGCGATTTCCTCTCGCAGTGCGTCCATCCAGGCTTTGGTCAGGGCGGCGATCTCATCATGCACCGCACCCGGTCGGCTGTCGAACTCAGCAGACGCGGCAGCGAAGAAGCAGCCTCCGCGAAACACGCTTCTTTCCACGTAGCCCAGCCAGTTTTCCAGCAGGGCTTTGAGGCGGGAGATACCGCGCGGGCTCTTCAGGGCTGGTTGCACGACTTGCTCCAGGAAGATTGCTTTGGCCGTCTGGACCGTAGCCAGCTGCAGTTGTTCCTTAGACCCAAAGTGAGCAAATATACCGGTCTTGCTCATTTGCAATTCGGCCGCGAGGCGGCCGATGGAAAGCCCCTCCAGTCCTTCCGCAGACGCAATGTCAACCGCGACCTGCAAGATCTGGCGACGGGTCTTGACGGCTTGATCGGTGTGGTAGAGAACAGCAGGTTTCATAGGACGACCGTACTATACTATAGCACGGTCGTTCTACAGTCAACTCTTCGGTCTACCGGATCTACCGGAAGGCCTGGCATAGGGGCAGTTCGCGAACCGGCCCTACAGCCCGCGTCACCGGCCGCTTGGCGCGGGCCCTGCCCTAGACGCTGGCAGCGATCTCAACGCTTGTCCTGCTGGCGCTGACCATCGGCAATGCGCAGCGTACGGCGCGGCCAACCCGACCAGTCGCTTGCCCTGCTCGAGGGCAGCCAGTTCCCGCCCGAACCCCAATCCGGAGCACTCCCTTCACTCGTCGAATCCCGGCGGCTAAATTCCGGACTGAACAAGCCGGAGTCCGCAGCCTTGAAAGCAACCCTCCGGACCGCCGCCCGTGGTAGATTGATTGTCGTCGGAGCGTACTTGATTCTCCTTTAGCTTAGCTAAGTGCATCGTTTCATAAATACACTAACGTATTTTCTGTTGCAAAAAACGGTTGGTTCCTGGCATGGTGGCTGCGGGAAATCTCGCCATGCCGAGAACAAGCCCTTACAGGATCCGCCTGACGACGGCCGAAGCCGCAGAACTACAGAGGCGGGCCGCCAAGTATACGTTGCCGTATTTTCAGGTCCAGCGTGCCAAAATCGTGCTGCTGGCCGCGGAAGGACTAACCAATGAGGAGATCGCCGCGCGTTTAAACACCCGCCGGGAGGTGGGTGTGGCTGTGGCGCAAACGCTTCTTCTCGGAACGCCTGGCGGGCCTGGACGAGCGCCCGCGCCCGGGTCGCCAACGGACTTTTTCCCCCTGACTTGGTGGTGCAAATCAAAGCCTGGGCCTGTGAACTGCCGGCGACTCATAATGTACCCTTGTCGCGCTGGAGCACGACTGATCTAGCGCGGGAGGCCTGCCACAGTGGCTTGTCGCCTCCATTAGCGGCAGCACCCTTTGGCGCTGGTTGCACGAGGATGCCATTCGCCCTGGTACCACCGCAGTTGGATTTTCCCGCGCGCTCCCGACTTCGGCGAAGAAGCTGGTCGGTTGCTCGACCTGTATGCCCGCGGCTGGCAAGGCAAGTGCCTCAAAGACGACGAGTTCGTGATTTCCGCCGATGAGAAGAGCAGCATCCAGTCGCGCCGCCGCAAGCATCCCACCCAGCCCTGCCAGCCCGGCAAGGCGATGCGGGTGGAGCATGAATATAAGCGCTGTGGAGCCTGGGTCTACATCGCCGCTTTGGATGTGCATCACGCCCTGCGTCTTCGGTCGCTGCGAGACCAAGAATGGCATTGCCCCTTTTGACCGTTTGGTGGAGCAAGTGATGACGCGACCTCCCTACGATGACGCCCGCCGGGTTTTCTGGATTGTCGACAACTGCTCCGCGCATCGCGGCTCCAGGGCCGTGGAGCGCTTGCAGACCCGTTATCCTCGACTGGTTCTGGTTCACGCGCCTGTCCATGCCAGTTGGCTCAATCAGGTCGAAATCTATTTTTCCATCGTGCAACGCAAGGTCCTGACACCGAACGACTTCCCCGACCTGAACAGCTTGGCCGAGCGGCTACTTGATTTTCAATACTACTGGGAAGCAACAGCCCGGCCCTTCGAATGGAAGTTCACACGTCAAGACCTTATGGAGCTCATGAACAAGCTCGGGCGAGCCGAATCGATGGCCGCCGCGTAGCCCCAAAATACGTTAGTGTATTTATGAAACCGGCGACTAAGCTAGATAGATCCTGTGCCGCTGAACCACGGTGCCGTTGAAGGCGAGACGGGGTTCTGCGCAGTACCAGTCGACGAACTCGGTTATGGCATGGTCGTAGGTACGCTGACCGCTTTCGGAGGTAAGGCTTTTCAGGATCGCCGCTTTGGACCGTTCGAGATTGGGAAACGCGAAGGCTCTTTTCGCGGCTACAAGGGTAATATAGGGCGGAGGAGAAGGATGACATCGCGCTTGATGGGTCGAACTCTGGGCATCGCTGGTCCGGCGTTTTTGATTCTTGCGTGCGGAATCGCCCACGGGCAGAATGTTTCAGGATCTATTGATGAACAGTGGCGCTCTTACGGTCATGATCCGGGAGGCATGCGGTTCTCTCCGTTAAGACAGATCGACCGCACGAAC
>DATJKY010000888.1:0-14475 GCA_035490955.1 Terriglobia bacterium
GCCACAGGATTCTTGCGGGCCATATCTTCCGCCGTGAGGTTGTAGTTGTGCGGACCCTTCGGTGCCGTCTGGGCGGCGGCTGCCGCGCCCGTCGCAGGCTTCTGGTCGGGCTTCGGCGCCTGCTGCGCCAGTAAGACTCCCACACTCGATAGCAGGACCCAAAGTCCCAAGCCGTGCTTACCCAACATACCTATACCCTCCCTTCTTCGGTTCGCTTCGGTCATTCCTCTTCGCTTCGGCCAGCTAGGCTTGGGAAGAGATCCGATCTCCTCCAGACATCAGATCCTATCTCTAGTTCCTCCAAGTGTAGTGTCGGCCTGACGGCATTAGGATTCAGTGACTGATGTCACACGTCAAAGTGATGGCCGTCACGACCCTAGAGTCGTCTTTTTTATCGTATATTCGGCCTCGAAGAACGGCCGGAGTGGGCGGGAATGGAAGACACAATTTGCCCCGGTGTGATTTATAGGGTACAATCCATAGTCTTCTTGCTCATGCTCGACATCGCTGCCGGATTGGTTTGAGCGCGTCTCAACACTGAAGAAAGGGAAGTAGAGTGGCATTTGTGGGAAGCTTGAGAGCGGTTAGCTGTTCCCCAGGGGTTATATCCTTCGAATGGTGTGCACTTAGCAATGTCCGGTAATAAGGCTTTAGTTACTGCCTTGACATAGGGCCGACTTGAGCATAGGCTGCCTTGGATGGCTACCCCGAGGAACTATGAGAGGTACTGAACATGTCCACTGATTTTGTTCGCATTGCCAAACAGTGCGCCCGGGGAATTCCTTATTTGGACAAAGAATTGAGGCGGCGGTTGTCGATAAGCACGGGCAGAGTATTCGCGACGCCGACGACTTACTACGTGATTTTCAGTGGGCGCTGTAATCTTGCCTGCACCTTTTGCGAGATCTACAAGGACGTGGACCCCATACTCTCGCGTGAAGCCATGCTCCGGATCATTCGAGAAGCCAAGCAGCTTTCCGGTAGAGGATTCAACGTTTCTCTAAGTGGCGGCGAACCGACGATTTACAAGCCGCTTTACGAGATACTGGAGTTGACCCAGCAACTCGGGGTCAATTTTGGCTTCACGACTAATGGCCTGTCGTTGACGAAGCGAAACGTGGAGAGGATTCTGTCTTACGACCCCTTCAACATCAACGTTTCACTGGAGTCGGTGGATCCCAAAATCAACGAGGATCTCAGGCGACCCATGCCCGACGGAACGCGTCGTATTCTCGACGGCATTGAGAATGTGTTGGCGGAAAAGAAGCGGATCGGGGCCCGAGTCAGCATCATCGTCAAGGCAACGATCATGGAGCAAAACTACCGTACACTGCCGGACTTGGTGCGATACTTTGGCAAGCACTCGGAGGTTCAGGTTAATTTTCAGCCCTTTGTGGGAGTGAAGAACAATCCCCATTGGGTCAAGGATTCGAAAGCCCTGAGAGCTGTTTTTCAGGAAATCTCCGATTTGCAGCGCGAGAACTACTCGGTAATCGGCAACGAGGAGCAGTTCGAGGGGTTCGTGCATTACGTGGAAAATCCCCCCGTCAAGACACTCGTTGGCGTTGGCCCCTTTGGCCGCGAACAATACGCTCGCCTGGACTTGGGCGGGGAAAAGCGAAACTGCGACATCGGATTGCGATCGATGTTTATTTTTCCGAACGGTGACGTCTATTTCTGTGACTTCCTGGGTCGTCCCATCGGCAGCGTTTACCAGCAGAGTCTGAGTGACATCTATTACGGGAAGACCGCTAACGGGCAACGGGCCGGGATGGTGTATTGCGATATCGACTGCCAACAGACGTGCAAACGACCAACACCCCTGTTGGTGAAGGCGCGCACGTTTCTGCGGATGGGTTAGGCCTGAGGCCAGGCAGAACACAGTCCTTCCCCGCGCCCAGGTTAACACCCACGGCTGTGGCGGGAACCTGCAAGCCAGTTTAGTACGCGAATCCGTCCGGCTGGGTCTCGGCGCCCGCCCACACCTTTTCATGCATGAACTGCCGCCCGGCTTCCAGAGCCTTGCGGTTGATATCGAGCAGTGCGGCTTTTCTTAACCTGTCCTCCATCACCGCAAGCGCTGTCTCCGGCGCCAGCGACTCCGTTTCTTCCAGCAGCGCTCCCATTAAGACGATGTTCGCCCCTTTAGTCGAGCCTAGCTCGTCGGCGATCTCTGAGGCTGGAATCGAGATCACGCGTGCTGGAGGCAGGTCGAGGTCTGCCGGCAGCGTATCGCGGTTATAAAGGATCAATCCTTCGCTTGCGACTTCGGGCGCGAACTTGCGCAGCGAGACCTCGTTCATGGCAATCAGAACATCGGGATGTGAGATCAAGGGCGACCCGATGGGTTCTTTCGACAAACAAACATGGCAGTGTGCGCTCCCGGAGCGCATCTCAGGCCCGTAGGAGGGCAGCCAGCTGACCTCCAATCCTTCTCGCATGCCCATCTCGGCCAACAACTGTCCCAGCAAAAGCACGCCCTGACCACCGAAGCCGGCAACTTCAATCGTCAGGGTCCGGAAATGGTGGGCATGCTTCGCCAGGTCGGACCCGTCCAATGCACCGGTTGGGGAGCAAGTACTTTTCCCGCCCATCTTGGTGTCTACCCTCTCCGCCTTTGTCTCGATCTCCAGGACCTCCGGCACAGGCCGCTGGGGCGGTGCGTTGTTACCCAAAGGCTCCGGCGTGCGGTCCCGGAACACGTTCAAGGGGAACGTGGGAATCATTTTCTCGGCCACCCACTTCCGCGCCTCTACCGGGTCCATGCCCCAGACGGTTGGGCAGGGGGAAAGGATCTCGACGAACGAGAAGCCAGCGCCCTCGCGCTGGTTTTCGAGTGCTTTCCGAATCGCTCGCCGCGCCTTCATGATGTTCTTGTTGTCGGAGAGGGCTACCCGCTCGATGTAGACCGGGGCTTCAAGCGTCGCCAGCAGTTCCGCCATGCGGATCGGGAAGCCTTCATTGGCAGGCCGCCGGCCCCAGGGTGAAGTTGTGCTCTTTTGGCCGACCAGTGTGGTGGGCGCCATCTGCCCGCCCGTCATACCGTAAATGGCGTTGTTGACAAAAAATACGCTAATTTTCTCCCCACGGTTAGCGGCGTGCACGATCTCCGCTGTGCCGATCGCAGCCAGATCGCCGTCGCCCTGATAGGCCAAGACGATGGCGTGGGGTTGAGCCCGCTTGATGCCGGTAGCCGCGGCCGGCGCGCGGCCGTGCGCAACCTGCACGTTGCCGACGTCGAAATAGTAATACGCAAACACCGAACAACCCACGGGACTCACCAGCACCGCTCTATCCTGTAGCCCCAGCTCTTCCACCGCCTCAGCGATCAGCTTGTGCACCACGCCGTGCCCGCAGCCTGGACAGTAGTGCGTCTGGTGCTGCAACTCAGCCTTGCGTTCGTAAATCCCGTAGAATACCGGCGATTTGGAGTGAACAACCTCGTAGCCGTTGTTGCTGGCTTGCGGCTGTTTCAAGCCTGCCCTGTCGTCCATAATCGTCCCCCCTTGCAAGGGTGCTATACCCCTAGGCCGCTGCGGTGAGCGGCGTTCAGGATGACAATTCTTGGGTCGCGGCCCAAGGCCGGGCCCTGCTTCCATGGTCGCCGACTTCTGACGTTGCGCTTAGTTCGCCTGGATTTCCTCCACCGAGGGAACATTGCCGCCGGCTCGTCCGTAGAATTCCACTAGCACCTTCCCGTCGAGCGCCAGGCGCACGTCCTCCACCATCTGCCCATGGCTAAGTTCCACCGCCAACACCTTCCGGACGCCCGCCGCAGCCCTGGCCAGCGCTTCCGAGGGAAATGGCCATAGAGTGATGGGCCGGAACAAGCCTATCCGCTGTCCTTGCTGGCGCGCCTCTTCCACCGCGGAGCGCAACACCCGTGAGACGATACCGTAGCCTACCAGCAACACCTCCGCGTCCTCGACCTGGTACAAGTCATGCCGCGCCTCCGCCTGCTGCGCCCGGCGGTACTTAGCCTCCATTTGGCACTGGTGCTCTTCCAAGGTATCTGGTTCGAGGAAGATAGAAGACACTAGATTCTTCCTCGTCTTGGCCGTTCCCTTCACCGCCCAGGGCTTTTCGGGTAGCGACACCTCACCGTATTCCAGATCGAGCGGTTCCATCATCTGACCCACGAAGCCGTCCGTGAGGACGATGGCCGGATTGCGGTACTTGTCCGCCAGCTCAAAAGCCAGCACGGTGAGTTCTGCCATCTCTTGCACCGAGCTGGGTGCCACGACCAAGTTGTGGTAATTCCCGTGCCCGCCCCCCTTGACCGTCGCGAAGTAATCACTCTGCTCCGGGGCGATGTTCCCTAGTCCCGGGCCGCCACGCACCACGTCGACGACTACACAAGGCAGCTCGGCACCGGCGAGGTAGGAGAGGCCCTCCTGCATCAAACTCAGACCGGGGCCGGAGGATGCGGTCATGACGCGAACCCCGGCCGCCGCCGCTCCGTACACCATGTTGATGGCGGCCACTTCACTCTCCGCTTGCAAGAATGTGCCGCCCACCTGCGGCAGGTATAACGCGGCAGCCTCGGCAATCTCGCTGGCCGGAGTAATGGGATATCCATAGTAAGCGCGGCACCCGGCCAGTATCGCTCCCTTCATGACTGCTACATTGCCCTTACAGAGGTGGCGCATAATCGGCTCCCTGGGCCTCTCTCACCATCGCCCTGGCGGGCGCCAGCCGGTACACGGTGATTGCCCCTGGTTCTGGACAACAATAGAAGCAAATCCCACAGCCCGTGCAGTCCTGGCCAGTGTAGCGCACGGGATGTACACCATAGCCGCTCAGCTCCGGTGCCAGGAACAGGCATTTGGGCGGGCAGGACTCCACGCACAGCCCGCATCCCTTACATTCCTCGATACTGATCATCACCTTTCCCCGAGCTCGCCCTGTCATATTTACCTCGTCACGCTGCGTTTGCAGGCTGCGGATGTTGCAGCCATTTCGTCCTTTCGCAGTATTCGTAAAGCTCGTCACGGTACTGCGGATGAGCGATTCCAATCAGCGCCTTCGCCCTCTCCCGGATGGACTTCCCGTGCAGGTACGCCACGCCGTACTCCGTGACAACGTACCGGATAAGCCCGCGTGAAGTCACTACTCCGGCTCCCGGGCTCAGCGTGGCCACAATCCGGGAAATCGTTCCATTCTTGGCGGCGGAGGGAAGGGCGATGATGGGCCTGCCGCCTGTCGAATGCGCGGCGCCGCGGAGGAAATCCACCTGCCCACCAATCCCGCTGTAAAAGTAGGTCCCTATCGAATCCGAGCACACTTGTCCCGTCAGATCGACTTCGAGCGCCGAGTTGATAGCCACCATGTTGTCGTTGCGGGCAATCTGCAGCGGATCGTTGGTATAGGCGCTGGGGCGGAACTCGAAAATCGGGTTGTGGTCCACGAAGTCGAACAGCTTCTTCGTCCCCAGCACGAAGGCCAAAATGATCTTGCGCGGGTTGAAGTTCTTGCGCGCGCCGGTAATCACTCCCGCTTCGACAAGCGGAATAATGCCGTCAGTCACCAATTCGGTGTGTACGCCCAGGTCCTTGCGGTCCATCAGGAAGGGCAACACCGCATCAGGGATGGCGCCGATCCCCGTCTGCAACACCGACCCGTCGCCGATCAACCCGGCCACGTTGCGTCCAATAGCGACGTGAAGGCTATTGATCTTGGTTGGGGGTAACTCGCATAGAGGCCGTGAGGACTCAACAAAGGCGTCGATTTGACCGACGTGGATAAAAGTGTCGCCATAAGTGCGTGGCATCTGGTTGTTCACCTGCGCCACGACGTAGTGCGCGCACCTAGAGGCGGTGAGCGTGGTGTCTACTCCTACGCCCAGACTGCAGAAGCCGTGCGCGTCGGGTGGAGAAACCTGGATGAGCGCCACGTCCAGTGGCATGGCTCCGCTTTCGAACAGTGCCTCAACGTCACTAAGGTACACCGGTGTGTAGTCAGCGCGGCCTTCATTCACCGCCTCGCGCACGTTGCTGCCGATAAACATGGCGTTATGCCGGAAGTGCCCCTCCATTTCGGGCGCTACATAATCGGCACGGCCCGGAGTGAGTAAGTGGACCACTTCTACGTCGTGCACGAACGGCGCCCGCTTTATAAGCGCCTCTACCAAGGTCTCTGGCTCCGCGCAACCGGGCTGAATGTACACACGCATGCCCGAGCACAAAGAACGTAACGCTTCCTCCGGGGTTCGGAGCTTGCCCTTGTACTCGATTTCCCAGGACATCGCGTGCCTCTCCTTCGGCAGACATAACGATGAGGGCGTCGAGCCCAGTCCACTCTTCTCAACGCTTATTTTCGACTTCTGACCCGGTGGCAGTCGGTGATTGATGTCACATCGCCACGTGATAGCCGTCACACGCGTAAGTTAAAGTGTTTCAAGGGCTGTACGCGGGGGGGCCGTCGCTCGCCTTTGGGCGTCGAAGGT
This sequence comes from Terriglobia bacterium, assembly GCA_035490955.1. GTDB lineage: Bacteria > Acidobacteriota > Terriglobia > UBA7540 > UBA7540 > DATJKY01. Next base: position 6,446 of record DATJKY010000888.1, read on the forward strand.
GTAAAGAATCGTTGCCTCCACGCTGGTTTTGCCTCATCCTGAGCGGGGAAACCAGAGCTGCGGAACCTCAGACCTAATCCTGAGAGCGAGTAGACGACCAGGTGGGACGCAACGGACCACGCCGTACTTCCGGGCCGCGAGCGTGAGCGAGCCGCAGTACTGTGACCCTGGAGCGTGAGCGAGCGCAGCGTGGCGGCGACCAAGCGGGTGGCGCCTTCTTGCCGCCCATGTGCGCGCCACGCGTTCCATATGGTGGTGACAGCGAAGCAGTGCCCCGAGCGCGTGATGAACGACCTCAAGACTTACGCCAGCCGACGCTGGGCGGGCCACGGCAGTACACTGTATTTGTGGAAAGCCAAGGACGTGGACACGGCTGTGCGCTGTGTGGTCTACGAGCAAGGCGAGCCGATGTCGGTATTTGACGGTACGCGCGAGTTGAATCCGAGCGAGGGGTGACCCACCCGCTCGCTCACGGCGCGTCTCCGATTCACCCGGCTTCGACGACGGTGGTCGAGACGGCGAGGCAGTGATGCGATCTCAGAAATGCCGCGCATAGGTTGAAGTTGGGTCGGACCTGGGTGAAACCAACGCAGGTAGGAGGTGAACGATGAGCTCCAGCGCAATGGGACGCTTGGTGATTCTGTCTGGGCCGTCCTGCGTGGGGAAGAGTCCGCTGGACAAAGCGCTTGGCCGGTTCTATCCGGAGCTACGAAATCGTCTGCGGAAGCTCGTGCTGTTCAACAGCCGTGCGCCGCGTCCGGGCGAAGTCGACGGCGTGGATTATCATTTTCGGCAGCGAAGCCAGATTGAAGCGCTGAGAGTAGAAAGCCGTTTCGTGGTGATGGAGGTGAGGGGTGACCTGCAGGCGGTCGATATGGAGGGGCTCCTCTCGCTGCTGGAGCAGGGTGACGCATGGTTCGAAGGGAATCCTTTTGTCGGCACTGCGCTCGGGACCCATCCACGGCTCGCTGGTGTCGAGCGGCTTAGCGTTTTTCTTTCACCGCTATCGCGGGGCGAGATCCTCTTCCTTCGCGCGCCGGAGCGGAATGTGGCGCTGCCCGATTTCGTCACCGACGTCATGAGACGCAAATTACTGCGTCGGGCTCGCCGCCAGAAGGGCGAACTTTCCGCAGCGGATCTTGAGAACATCGAGCGGCGGGCTTCCAGTGCTTACCGCGAGTTGCAGGAGGCGTGGCATTTCCAGCATGTGATCGCAAACCACGACGGAGAGGACAGCGACAACTGGGAAGCCTTCTACCATCCGATCGGCGACGCGAGAAAGTCGCTGGAAGCCTTCGCGTCATTGTTGCAGGGCGTCATGCCAGCCGGTGTTGAACGTTGGGAGGAAGACTTGGTGCCATGAAGGAAGCATGAACGACGAATGATGAACGGTCCTTCGGCTTTCTGCGTCACGCTCCTGTTTTTGGCTTGACATGCGTCGCTGTTGTGACTAACTTTCGATTTAGGGGGGAAAAACCAGTTTAGCGGCCCACCTGTGACCGCGCGGAGGTGGTTGATGAGCGATCGATTCTCAGACCTAACCTCGGCGCAGCGCTCTTGCCCCAGTCGCAAAAGAGTCCTGCTCGTTGACGAACAGTGCGGAGAATTGAGTTGCCTTACCGAAACCCTTCATGAACATGGGTGTGAGGTTCATTCTTGCAGCTGCTTCGCCGATGGGTTGCGCCAAATCGAGTCAGAGTTTTTCGATTTTATTGTAGTTTGCCAGGGCGGCCCGCAGTTCGAGGGAAAGCAGGTACTCGAACGGGCCATCGAAATCGACCGGCGGACGCCCATCCTGGTTGTGACCCGCTGCCTTGATATGAAGTGCTATTTGGATGCGATGCAACTGGGCGCGCTGGATTATGTGGAAAGACCGCTAGTCCCCGAGGAAATCGCTCGCCTGGTGGAAACCCACCCGCGGCCACACGCGGCGGGAGCAACGGTCTGAGGTTTTGGGGCTGAACGCAGGCTGTGGGTTGGCGCGTCCTTCGTGCCGGCCCCGGACCCAAAAGACATAACTGGCTTAGGGCTCCGCCGTTAATATCCGCGCTGCTGAGCCGGGACTCGCCGTCTCCGCAGCAGGAGCCACTTCCCTCGACTTCGCTCGGAGACGCTGAGTAAAGTCGAACCGTGCCCCGGCCAAGGTCCATCCCGCATGCGGGATCGGCCCTCCATCCGCGGAGAAAAACGCGGACAAAATTCAGGTTTCCGCCGGCATAGCCGACTAAGGGAGGCCTTATCCCTAAATCGGGACTTGGTTCGCCTAAACTAAGCTAATAACTTGTGAAGAGTTTCCCCCACTCTGTCTGTAGAGCCTGCTCGACTCTGGCGCGACCTACCCAGTGGTACCAGTAAACGTCGTGATATAGCACGGAGGCCGCGTAGGACCACGGGGCGATCGCGGTACGCAGCAGCAGGTGTTCCAACGGCCTCAGCGGACCCCAGTAGATCATCTTCTGCCCCCGGCTGGCGAAGGTATCGCGAAGGCCGTCAAAGTGAAAATTCACGCCTTTAACATCCTCGCCGGCCACCTCGATCTCACGCACGTCACCACAACCCAGGCCCTGTTCGTGAGCGACGCGGATGAACTTGATCGAGAGGGGGTCAAAACCCATCATCTTTGCCGCGACGGCGTCGATGGCAACCATGTCGGCGCTGGCCAGGATGTAGTTCGTGACGTGGGGCACCATGCACCGCGGGCCAGGCCCGTCGCCGGCGAACGTGCCATCCATCACCGCGAAGATGCCGGGGTGGATTTCCTTCTGAATGGCCAGGAGATCGACAAGGGTTTCGTGGATCACGCTATGCGTCCAATGGCGTTTCTCGAAGAGCAGCCCGCCGAAGGCGTTCTTCATAGCGCCGGTGATCCGGGTGAACACGTGGGTCTTCATGGTGGGCAGGTGGAGGATGTTGGCTCCAACCAGTCGCTTGGGAATGCGAATCCCTTCGGGATATATCGAATCCAGCACCAGCATTTTTGCCCTGGGCTCGTAGCGGATCCACTCCTCGCCTTTCTCGTAAAGATGGACGTTTCGCAAACCGTATTTGTCCACCACGACTGGTTTCTGTTTGTTGGCCACCTCGCCGCGCCGGGCACTGACCACGACGGTGCGGTTGTGGCAACCGTACAGCTTTTCCTTGCTGTATCCGTCCTCGAGCAGGGTGGAGATGACGCCGTCAAGCTGCCACGGGGTGGTTGAGCAGGCGGGATAGAAATAGTGCCAGGTAATGTTTATCTTGAGTGCGGTCTCCTTGTCCTTAGGCAGGGACTGCTGATAATTCCCCAGTCGCATCAGGCGCTTGTAGTCCTCGATCACGGTGGCCGGGGTTGTCTTCAGCACTGCGACACGAGATCGCGCCATAAGCATCGGTAGCTACAAATAGATAATCACAATGACGGCGGCGGCCCACAGCAAGACTGATACGAGCAGCACGCGATCGGTAAACAACATGTGGGCCGGATTACCCCCGCCTTCGCGCCGGTGGACAAGGTAAAGGTAGCGGAAAATGCCAAAAAGCACGAGCGGTACGGTCAGCTCCAAGCGCTTGTTGGGAAACTTGGTCCGCGCATCCTCGGACAGGGTATATAGAGCGTACGACATCACCGTGGAGGCCGTAACGATTCCAATCAACTGATCGAGGAAGTGAGGAGTGTAATCCGCCAGGCTGGAGCGGTGGCCGGAGGCGCTTTCGCCCAGCAGCACTAGCTCGTGTCGTCGCTTGCTCAACGCCAGAAAAAGAGCCAGCAGAGTAGTGCAGACAATCAGCCACGCCGAGAGTTCGACGTGAATCACAACCCCGCCCCCGATGACGCGTAGAACGAATCCCGCTGCAATCACGAAGACGTCTACCAGCATCACCTGCTTTAGCCAGGCGGAGTAAACCAGGTTGATGGCGGCATAAGTCGAGACAACTGGGAAGAATGCGTGGTCAAGGGTCCAAGACCCCGCAAGTGCTGCGAACCCGAGCGCTGCCGCAGTACACAGGGCCGCCTTGCGGCTGACTCTCCCCGAAGCAACGGGTCTCAGACGTTTGATGGGATGCTGACGATCGTCGGGAGCGTCCAGCACATCGTTCACCAGGTACGTGGCGCTGGAAATGGCGCAAAACACCAGGGCGGCCAGCGTTACCAGTGCGAGTCGGTGCCAGTCCGTGAGGCTGCGGGAGAAGATCAGTGCACAAAAGACGAAACCGTTCTTGACCCACTGCGAGGGGCGCAGGCTGTCCATCAGCGCACCTAGAGCCGATGGGCTGGTTGGCGCGCTGGTCTCGACTTTCGACGCTGCAGTTGCCATACCGGAGGTTCTCGGCTTGGCTCGCAGTTGATCGACTGCCCCCCAAGCATTTCCTAGCTTACACCCTGAGGGCGAAGTAATCAAGTAGTACATGACGGCCCACAAAAGGGCCCGTCCAAGCGTAGCGGCAGACAACGCCCGACGGATATGGAACGTCACCCCAGCCCTCAAGCTTGAAAGGCTGAAAGGGTTGCGTCCTCTGCAGCGGACGCCTTCTGAGTGCGACCCCTTATAGGGTCGGTCCCCTCTTCGGGCCGCTCCACCCGTGGCGCAGCTTGGCCGCGCCGCGTTCAAATCGGTCCGTGCGGCCATCCATTTTGGCTTTACAGGATTCCCGATTTTGGATGGATGAGAGATCGACCGCACAGGGTCTTGAGTCCAAAATCCAAAATCTAAAATCCAAAATCAATATCATGGCACCATCCATTTCAACCAGTAGGCCTGTGCAAAAGCCAGCGCGCTAAGCCCACCGCCCAACACGACGCTGTGCCAGAAAGTGCTGCGCAGTACTTGGCCCTCCTGGCCGACCAGGCCCACGGTAGTGACGCCGATGGCGATGTTCTGGGGGGAGATCATCTTTCCAGTGACGGCGCCGGAGGAGTTCGTGGCCGCCAGCAGGACAGGATTCACCGAGATCCGGTGAGCCGCGGCGACCTGCAGGTTGCCGAAGAGGAGATTGCTCGCGGTGTCGCTGCCGCTCAGAAAGCACGCTGCCCAGCCAAGGAGACCACTGACCAGGGGGAAAAGGCCCCCGAGGGCCGCGAGTGCTGCCCCGAGGCTGTAGGCCATTCCGGAGTAATTGTAAAGATAGGCCAGAGCTACAATCAGGCCCACGGTCAGCCCTGGGCGCTTGAGCTGTCGGATTGTCTTCGCTCCTGAACCGAGCACAGTTACTGGCCGGGTTGCAAAGACGAGCGCGGTTATCCCTGTCGCGGTGAGCGCTGCTGTTCCCGCTCCCAGAGGTTGGAAGAGGTAGATTGCAGCATAAGGCTTGTTATAAAGCGTTATGAAGACACGGTTGTGAAGGTGTGGTATGGGGATGGCAACCTGACCGGCTTGGAAGAGTTTCAGGTAGGACCAAACGACCATGACTGCAGAGAGGATGATCCATGGCGCCCAAGCCGCCAGCGACTCAGCGACGGTGAGTCGGGGCAGGGAGGAGGGTTGGCCTGCTCTGGACTCGTACGCGTTGCGCCTCCGTGCCCGCAGCCACAGTGTTGTACATGTGATTGAGAAGAGGGCCGCAATAATGTCGGCTGCATAAGGTCCCCAGTAGTTTGAGACTACGAACTGCGCTAGGGCGAAGCTCGTGCCCGCGACAAGAGCCGACGCCCACGCTGTCTTCAGGCCCTTTCGTCCCGCCACCACCCAGACCAGGTAGGAAGGCAATAACAATGAGAGGAAGGGCAACTGACGACCGACCATTGCCGAGAGCTTCATCTGATCGAGGCCAGTCACCGCCGCCAGAGCCACGATGGGAATCCCGAGAGCCCCGAAGGCAACCGGCGCGGTGTTAGCGATCAATGAAACGGTCACCGCCTGCCGGGCGCTGAAGCCAAGGCCCAGCAGAAGGGAGGCAGCCATCGCCACCGGGGTTCCGAAACCAGCGGTCCCCTCCAACAGAGATCCGAACGCAAAGGCTACGAGAATTACCTGGAAGCACTTGTCACCCGAAGCGTGTTCTTCCATCCAGCGCCGCAGCAGTTCAAACTTCCCCGTATCGACGGCAAGGTTGTAGAGCCAGAGCGCGGCGAAGACGATCCAGACAATCGGCCAGAGCCCGTAGACCAAGCCATAGACTATGCTCCACAACCCGAGATCGAGCGGCATGCCCCACACCGTCGACGCCAGTCCCAGCGTAACGAGAAGTCCGCAGGCAGCGGAGAACCACCCTGATTTGCGCAGACCACCCATCAAAATCAACACGACGAAAAGAGGAATAGCGGCGACGAGTGCGGAGAGTGCGGTATTATGAAGGGGATTAAGCGGTTGGGGCCAAAGACTCATGTGCGCCCAAAGATTACACCCTTATGGGCCAGGAAACTTGAATTTTGTTCTGGTGGCAGCCGGTATAGTAGGGGCGTGGTCAGGCACAGGGCCTGCCCCTACAAGCGGATATCAAGTGCGGAGCCCTCGGTTAGAGCTTGCCTGCCGGCTCCTAGGGTAGCTCGACATCGAGGGCGTAGATTTCCTGAGTGCCGGTGTCGCGCAGCACGAGGGGAGAGCCGTCTGGCGCGAGACCCGCCCACTGGGCGAACGGACCAGCAGCGCGCCGGACATCCTTGAGGGTTGCCACCTCTTCCACCTTTCCGTCGTTGATCCCTACCCGAACCAACGCTTGAACGGTCCCTGAAGAACTATCAAAATAGATGTATCGCCCATCTCGCGACCAGTTGGGATAACCAACGCTTGCCTCCGCCAGCTTTGTCCACTTCTTCGTCATGAAATCGTAGAGCATCAGCTTCGTTTGATCTGTTGCGGGTATCGCCGCCACGTAGCGGCCGTCTGGAGACCAGCGGGGAGAGAAGAGCCCTTCCGAGCCAGGAAGCGTGGAAATCTGGAGAGTCGTCAAGTCGAGCAAGTGGATGGCAGGCTGCCCTTCGAGGAAACTCATGGATCCGAAGACGAGAGATTTCCCGTCAGCAGACCAGCCAGCGTCGCCCTCGTCACCCTTCCCGCTTGTCATCTGCCCGGGGGCACCGCCCTCGGTTGAAACGGCGTAGACTTTCCAGCGCTGCCCTGGTGCCAAGCCAGCGAAAGCAATTCTTCTCCCGTCCGGCGACCACCGTGGCAGAAAAGTTTGCATAGGAGGAAAAGTGAGCTGACGCCGGTCGCTGCCATCGACCTTGCTCCGCCAGAGCGTCCCTTCGGGATAGGCCACGTAGGTCACCCAGTGCCCGTCACGCGAAAAGTCTAGGCCTTCCGCCGAAATACCCGAAAGGTAGGGCATGAACTGCCGGGAGGTCGAGTCATAACGCACCACCTCCCCACGAGGAACGGCGCCGATGACGAAGATCTGTCTGCCATCCCTGCTCACAGTAGGAGCGAAATTATTCATCCCCCCGGAGGTAAGCTGGACCGGCTCCGAGGGGCTGCGAAAGAGACCTTGCTTCTCGCGCCGCGCCCAGATGTTGGTCTTGCCGTTGCGCGTGGATTGGAAAACAAAATACTTGCCGTCCGGAGTCCAGTTGCCGCAGCATTCGGCGGGCGGGCTGTTCCAACCCGGGAGCATAGCATGAAGCTGGGTTCCGTCGCTTTGAACCTCCCAGAGCGAACTGCCACCGGTCTTGGTATCGTTTATCGTAAAGCGCAGGGTGCGCCCATCCGGTGACCAGCGTGGCCACGAGGCGACGCCTGGCGCAGAAACCAGTTTCTTACTCTCCGTACCGTCAGACTTGCACTCGTATAACTCTGTCCCCTTTGCATAAGTGATCCGTTGACCGTCCGGGAGCCAAGTTGCGTCATGGGCCTCAAAGTCGCCAAGGCGACGCGGCGGCCCAGTTGGGAGGGGCAGAACCTCAGCTCGCGATTCAAGAAAAGGGTTGTCGTTAGGCGCAATCAGAAGCTCTGACCGGTTAGGCGAGATGTCCCACAGAGACGGCTGGGAGAACGACGTAGGTAAGGGCGCGGTCTCGCCGCCCGCGGATGAAACTTGGGCGATAATGCTGCCAGAACCGGTAGATTCGGTGAAGTACACCCGCAAGCCATCTGTGACTAGAGGGAATTGACTGAACG
>DATJKY010000889.1:0-5078 GCA_035490955.1 Terriglobia bacterium
ACGAGGGATGGTGAGGGGTCATTTTCATGGTTTCTGGGTGCCGCGAGGCGAGCATGAGCGACTGCCTTGGTAGGGATACGGCTTGCCGCACCCGCATCAATTTCTGTGCGGTACACCAAAGGGTAGGGCAGCCCTGCCCCAACGTCAGAGCCGTGACTTACGGGAGCCGCGATCGATGGATATCAACCGAGCCAACCGGATATAATAGAAGGAGCCTCGAGGGCCGAGGCGAGAAAGCGGTATGAACGAGGGTCAAGGCCAAAGCGATCGCAAGGGGATCTTTGTTCTCTCGGGTTTGGCGGCACTGGTCGGGGGTTTGTGTTGTCTGACTCCGGTCGTGCTGGTGCTCCTCGGTCTCGCCAGCATTTCCGTCGCCGCGAGCCTTGGCAACGTCCTCTATGGGGACTACCACTGGGAGTTTCGCTTGGCAGCCCTCCTCTTTCTGATGCTAGCCCTCATCGTCTACTTCCGGCACCGTGGGATTTGCACGCTCGATCAGGCCCGGCGCCAGCGCCACCTTATCATCAACACCTCACTCGTGGTGCTTATTTTCGCCGCGGGCATCTACATCTTTTGGACCTACGTGGCTGTGCACTGGTTCGGCATCTGGGCGGGTCTGCCGTGGCGGCAATACGATGAGAGTTGGGCCGTTCCCCTTTCGGCTGTGGTCTTCGGCGCCGCTGTCATCCTTTATTTCATTCTCTTCCGCCGCTCGCGCCAAGTCTCAGGCGTGACGACGCATTCTGTCTCTCACGCTTCAGCCGCCAACAATCACCCTCGGTGAGTAGCGGGGCACGATCGGGCTCGTTCTCTGGGGCGCAGACATGGCCGGTTCTTGCCATATGTGCGCTCTCTAAGGCTTGCATACATCGCAAAATGCGCGATGTATGCGCTACCCACCGAACTACCGGATCACGACACTAGGCGGTGCATCGCGCTACGACAAGCGTGATGTCATCCTGCTGTTCACCAGGACTGAACTCGCGGACGGCATCAACAATCGCTTCGAGCAGTGGCGCAGGGGACAAACGGCAGTGGGCCCACATCGTGTCGATCACGCGGGACTCGCCAAATTGTTCCCCATCGGCGCGCGCTGCCTCGCTGGCGCCGTCCGTGTACAGCACCAGCGTGTCACCCGGAGCAAGCTTCACTTCCGCCACGTCGCAGTGCCAGTCGTCGAACAGTCCCAGCACGGTCGAAGTGGACTCCAGCCGATCCACGCCACGTGATTCGTCAGATCCTCCTTGGGAGCCTTGACCGGCACGCAGCAGCAGTCCGGGGAGGTGTCCGCAATTCACGTAGCGCAGCCGGCGCGTAAAGTCGTCATAGTCCGCGAAGAAGAGCGTCGCGAAGCTGCTGTCAGCCGTATTCTCACAGAACAACCGATTCACCGACTCCAGCAGCCTACCGAGGTCGTCGACGGCCATCGCGTACTGGCTCCGCAAGTTGGCTTGCAGATTGGCCATCAAGAGGGCACCCGACATTGCAGATTCCGGATGAGCACTGCATCGCTCGTGACGCTACCGCGCGACAGGACCAAATCACCCTGGGGCGACCAGTCGAAATAGAAGATCTGCTGGTCTTCGAAATGCGTCAACTGCTGGGGCGGCCCGCTCTTGAGCGACGGCGCCCAGATGTGAAACTCCCTCCTTGGTAACGATGTAGGTTAATGCTTCACCGTCAGGAGCCCAACGCACCGGTGGGTTTGGATAAACTCCGTTCTTCATCCAATAGGACATGGTTGAGGCGGGCATTAAGCTGGAGCAAGTGGTGAGCGTCAAAAATTTTCGCCAAGCTCTGGCTGGGGAGTCTGGGCGGGCTGGGCCCCCGATTCTCCGCTCCTGGTTCGCGACGCCGGCACACAGGATATCTACGCCCTCGATTGGGACCCGCCTTAATTAAGAGCAGGGTTAGTGATCGGTGGCTAGTGGCTAGCGACCGACTTCCTACCGCCTGCGCTACGCCGACCGTCTCAAATTTCTGCGCACTGAATCAGGGCACGACTTCAGTCGTGCCGCAAGCAGCCTTCCCTCCAGTCGGCTTTAGTTAGCCGCTGTCGGCCCAAAAGTCAGGAGCCTAAAGGCCCTTGGGTCTTAAGACCGCTGCGTTTGGAACGCCTGAAGGCGTGCCCTGATAATGATACAGAACTCACAGAGAGTGTTCAGCCCCTGCCGTCCTAAGCGGCTAAAAGCCGCGGCCATCAACGCCCACTACAGCTTCGCGCTATTGCGGTGCGCGCTGGGCCAAGCCGTTAGCGAGCGCTTGCTTCAGGATGTCCTGGATCTGCCGCGAAGCCTGCCTGGCGATGCGGCCCTGCTCGCGCCCAAGTTCCCCTTGCTGCCTTCCGAGTTCCCCTTGTTTGGCTCCAAGCTCTCCCATGCGCGCGCCGATCCGTCCCTGCTGGTCGCCGGCCTTGCCTTGCAGATTTCCGATCTCTCCCTGAATGTCGCCCAGTTCGCCTTGCAGCCGGCCCAGATCTTCCTGGGTTGCATTTGATTCGAGTTCCTTGATCATCGCTTCCACTTTCTTGAGACGCGCCTCGAGATCGGCCGGCACCTGAACACGGACTTTTTCCATTTCCTTGCCAATCGCCTCTTGCTGCCGGCCAATTTCTTCTTGCTGTTTACCCAGGGCTGCCTGCTTCTTGCCCAGCTCCTCCATGGGCTCGTAAAGCTTTTGGGCCGTCCTCACAGTGGCAGCATCGCGAATCACGTAGGATTGGCCGTTGTGGACAAACCAAATGAAGTCGCCCGAAATCTTCTTCTGCAGTGATCGTACGGTGTCACGGTCATCTTCCGATCCGCTTACCATAATGGATTTGCCCTTGACGATGGCGTAGTCCATGCCTTCGTGGCCGCCGTTGAAGATCCAGTTGTTGTCGTCATCCTGCGAGTCACTCGTTTGCCGTGTGTTGAAGCTTTCCGGATCAGGCACGGCGAGCGGATTAGCGGCAGCCAGTGGCCGAGCCGGTGGCGCAGGAGGCGAGGCCGGCTCGGAGGGCAGCGCCGGCGACGGTCCTGGCATAAGGCCTGCTCCCGGCGCCGCTGGAGACGGCGAGGCCGGCGCAGGAGGCGCTTCGCTTGGAGCTGTAGGAGCAGCCGGAGCCGGCGGAGTTTCACGCCGTTCCTGGGTGACGGATGCCGATGATGCAGGCAAAAGATCGCCCACCAGCACAGGGTGAGTCGCGGCCGTCAGGTAGACGAGGGGCGCCGCGCACAACGCCGCGGGAACGACGAAGGATGCCCTGAGCCCCCGCCACGAATTCCCGCCCAACGTCAGAACCTTTTCGATCCGTCTCCGCGCACAGGCTCCGCGCGCCATCGCGACACCATGTACATTCAGACGGCCCCAGCCGCTTGAGATTGTTCCGAAAAAGCCCATGAGGACCTCCGCGTAATAGATAGGATCAGCGCCGGCGCGGACGGCGGCCGCATCGCTGGCTTGTTCGGCCAGGTCCGCCAAGCGGTGCGCGAGCCACCAGCCGAGCGGGCTGAACCAGAAGACGCTCCGGTAAATTAGCGACAAGGCCCGCGTCAGGGTGTCCTTCCGCTTTACATGCGAAACCTCATGGGCGATGACCGCCGACAGCTTGGCGCTTTCCCATGCGCGCCACGTTTTCGGGATTAGAACCGTCGGATGGAACACGCCCACCGTTAAGGGCACGGTCACGGATACGGACTCAGCCAGCGCCGGGACGCGATCGAGGCCCATCACCAGGGCGTGCCACTTGAGCCATCGTAAGGCTCCTGGATCGGTGATTCGTGAAGAGCCGCGGCACAGACGGCGGCTCAGGACCATTCCCACGCACAGACGCGCGAGCAAGAACGCGAGCGGGATGAAGTAGACTACAAGGGGCAGCACGGTTATGAGCGCGGCTCTTCGCGCCGGGGTCAACACCGGATTCAGCAGCGACCGGATCCGGGGTCCGAATGGTGGCCTTCCACTTGACGAGTCATGAGGCTGTCGGGCCCCCGTCGCTGCCTCGGAGTCCAAGCTGTTCCCCCTGTTGACGGCGATGTTTGTTAGACGAACCGCGTCTGAAAGCTCGGGCCCTTTCCCATCTTCCGTGGGCACGGCTCGCGCCGTCTGAAGCGCCCCAACCCTACGCCCTGCCTGTACCAGTTCGAGAAGACTGTTGCCGGAGAGCCAGTTTGTTTGGACCGCCTTAAGGGCTGGCACCGCCCGGCTGGCCGGAACACGTAACGGCAGGACCGGTAGCAACCAACCGAGCAAGGGCAGCGCCAGGGCTGCGTAAAGCACTCCGGTCCAGACGGCGAATTGCGCCGCTGCGCTCCTGACCCGCAGTACTCGCAAACCGAGCGCCACCGCCATCGCCAGCAGGATGGCGCGCAGGGCGGGGTCTGCGAGCTGGCGGATCACTTCGGGCGAACGTTCGATGACCCCTTGCGAACTCATGCTTTGCCTTCCTTCCTCTTGTGGGCGATCTTCTGTGCCAGCCGCTTTAGCTCCTCGCCGTCGAGAACCTTGTTCTCCACCATGCCCACCAGCAACTGTTCCACCGAGCCTCCGCAGAACCGGTCCACAATGTGGCTGACGGCGCGCGCGGCGATATTCCGTCGAGCTTGAACGGCCCGGTAAACGTAAGAACGCCCCTCGACCGTGTGGCTCACGAATCCCTTCTCTTCCAAACGCCGCAGTACCGTGCGCACGGTAGAGTCCTTGATGACGTGCTTCGGAAGCAGAGCCGCACGGCACGCTTCGGCGGTGGTGGCATCGCGGGACCAGACGTGATCCATAACCAGCTGCTCGAGTTCGCCCAGGTTCCTTAGACGCGATTTCTCGGTATCCGTCATCTTCAGTTCATAAGACGGAATGTGTTCAATTCCGTTAGCCGTTGTAACGTTACGGAGCGTAACATTTAATTGCGAGGCCTGTCAAGCATATTTCCCTCCCTTGCGGTCCCACCGTGGCGACGCCGGGGCGGGAGTCTACTGAGAGACGCTAGGCGGGAATGCGGCCTTTACTTTTTGTCGAACGGGTTTGGTATTTGTAGGAGCGCAGTCGTTCGGCTGACTGCCCACGCTGAAGCCGGGCGAGTGCCCGCGTCACGCTACGAG
>DATJKY010000890.1:0-3375 GCA_035490955.1 Terriglobia bacterium
GTCTGTGGCGGCGCGCGCCTCTGGATGACTGATGTGGGCGTATCTCCGCCTCCGCGGACGTGGCGAAATGGTAGACGCAAGGGACTTAAAATCCCTTGGGGGAAACCCTGTGCGGGTTCGAGTCCCGCCGTCCGCACCACAACCCATGATCCGCCAATCGGATCAATAAGTTCCTGAAAAACTTGAAGCTTCTGGATAGCCCACGGTACAAAAGGGCGGTACAGAATGCTCCTGCGCATGACGATCCCACGACGCACCAAATCGCAAACCTGGGTGGCGCGCAAAGCCATCCCCAAGGATGTCCAAGACGACTACGCGCGGGTGCATGGCCACCGTTGGGAAGCCAAAACCACGTTCCCGGCGGCGCTATTGCCACGCGAAGCCAAAGCCAAGGCAGCCGAGTGGGCTTCAGGCATCGAGCAGCGCATCGAGGCGATCCGAGCAGACCAGCGCGGTGAACGGCAATCGCTGTCGCAGAAGCAGCTCATGGCATTGGCCGGCGAGTGGTACAAGGCGTTCACGTCGCGACGCGAGGAGAACCCCGGTCAACCTGAGCAGTGGGAGGAGCGGTTCTGGCTGGTCATCGACCGCATGGAAGAGTTCGCACCGGAGCACTTCATCAGCCAAAACCCCAAACGTCTCGATTGGATACTGCGCGATCAAGACGTTCGCGACGGCGTCCGTCCAGCATTAGCCAAAGAGGCCAAGGTCGATCAGTTCTTAGCCAACAAGGGACTGGTGCTGACGCCGGAAAGCTATGACCTCTTCGTGGATTACGTTTTGGAGGAGTACGTCGCCGCAGTCATGCAGATAAAACAGCGGGCGCAGGGTGATTACTCGCGCGACGAGCGGCTCGACCAGTTTCCTGCCTTCACCGGCTCGCCGCTCAAACACCACAAGGGCGACGGCCTGACCCCTTGGACACTCTTTGTAGCTTGGGAGGACGCAAAGAAGCCGGGGCGTGCGTCTGTCAACCGCTGGCGTTCGGTGTTTCTGGATTTGGAAAAACATTTCGCCGGCCGTGACGCGAACTCGATCACTACCGAAGAGGCCCACGCCTGGGCCGAGGGGTTGGTGACCACGAAACGCACCGCCGCTACCGTCAACGGCGTTTGGTGTAACGCTGCGAGGACCGTGTTTGGTTGGGGCCACAAGACACGCAAGCTTGCAAGCAATCCGTTCGCAGGTGTTGCAGTCACTCAACCGCGCAAGGTCCACACGCGGGAAACCGATGGGTTCACCCCGGCAGAAATCTCGCTCATATTGAAAGCAGCTCTGAAGTTCAACAACATCCCTAAGCGAACCTCTGAGGCTGCCAAGCGTTGGGTGCCGTGGCTATGCGCTTACACTGGGGCAAGACCGGGCGAAATAACGCAACTCCGTGGCAAGGACGTGAAACAGCAGGATGGCATTTGGGCGATCCAGATCATGCCGGAGGCCGGCAGCGTGAAGACTGGAAGACCAAGAACCGTTCCGCTGCACGAACATCTATTTGCACAAGGCTTCCTTGAATTTGTTCGGGCCAAAGGCGACGGCCCGCTGTTCTACAACACAACGACGCCCTTAAAGGCCACTACGGTCGACCCAACGAACCCCGCACGCGCTCGTTCGGTCAAGATGATCCATCATTTGGGTGAATGGGTCCGTTCAGTCGGTGTCACGGACAAAGCCGTGCGCCCCAATCATGCCTGGCGTCACACGTTCAAACGACGCGCAGCGAGGGCCAAGATCGAACCGACTGTGAGGGATGCCATTTGCGGCCACAGTCCCCGCACGGTTGCTGATCAGTACGAGACGCCAACGCTTGATGACATGGCTGAGGCACTGAAGAAGTTTCCACGATACGAAATCGAATGAACTACCCGAGCAGCCGCAAGGTGGCAATTGTGCTATGGTCCACTCGAATGTGGGCTCTCGCGGCCACCGGCCGTGGTGAACGATTTCCGCAGCCTCACGGCGGGTCCTTGCGATGCGGATGCTAAGGACGACATCCAACGGTTCTTCCCAGATCCAGACACCGCAACATCTTATGGAGCGGGTTCGAGGCTCGCAGGATGGTGAACGGAAGACTATAACCGTTCTCTTCGCCGACATTGCAAGCTCGACAGCGTTGATTGATGACCGCGATGCGGAGGACGCTCGCCGGATCCTAAAACCGACCGTCGACGCTATGATCGACATCGTTCACCACTATGAAGGGATTACCGACGAAGAAGGCGACGGCATCATGGCCAGCTTCGGGGCGCCCATTGCTCTTGAAGATCACGCGGTTAGGGCCTGCTACGCCGCGCTCGACATGCTAGAGGCATCGCGCATTCGGGCCGCTGAAGTTCGGCGTGAGTTCGGAATGTTTTTTGAAGTCCGGATCGGAATCAATTCTGGTCCGGTCGTTGTTACCGTCAAGCACCTGGGGGCAGATTTCATCGACTTGCGCTTTGACGGCGTCCCAACGCATATCGCGAAGAGAGTGGAGTCGCTTGCGGCGCCAGGTACGATCGTGCTGACACGCGACACGCTGGCTCTGGCGAAGGGATTCGTTCGAGTGAAGACCATTGGGTCGGTGCCGCTTAGAGGTATTGCCGGCCCGGTGGAGGTCTACGAACTCGAGGGTGTCAACACCCGCAACCGGATGCATGCGCTCGCCGCACGTGGGCTATCAAAGTTTGTCGGGCGTCAGGATGAGATTGAGAATCTAAGTCGAGCCGCGACGCGCGCAAAGGCGGGACACGGCCAGGTGGTTGCGCTTGTTGGCGAGGCCGGCGTAGGTAAGTCCCGCATTTTCTTGGAGTTTGCCCGTTCTCTCGGGGCGCAGGGCTGGCTCATTCTGGAGGGCGGATCGGTATCATACGGCAAGGCGACGCCGTATCTTCCGCTGATCGCTCTCCTGAGTCGATATTTCCAGATCCAAGACCGTGACACCGAGCAACAAGTTCGTGAACGCGTCGGTAAAAAGCTATTGGCCCTGGGTGATGAGAAGCTGCTTGCACAGGTACCGCTTTTAACCGGGGCCTTGGGTATCTCGGTGAGCGATGATGCCTGGGTGAACTTACATCCTTTCGAGCGCCAGAGCCTGATATTTGACGCCGTCAAGAGACTTGTGGTCCGCGAGTCACAAAATCAGCCGCTGTGTCTGGTGATCGAGGACCTGCACTGGATTGATGCCGAAACCCAAACGTTCCTTGATATGTTGTCGGAGAGCATCCCCGCTTCACGCGTGCTCTTGCTTGTGAATTATCGTCCTGAATACCAATGTCGGTGGGCCGGAAAAAGCTACTTTTCAGAGCTGCGCATCGATCCGCTTGGCACGGCCAACGCCGATGAACTGCTCGACACCCTGCTTGGTTCTGACGCGGCGCTCCTCCCGATAAAGCAAAG
>DATJKY010000891.1:0-4366 GCA_035490955.1 Terriglobia bacterium
GAGGACGGTACGGTGGCGGATATCTTTGCCTCCGAGCTAGTGATGGGCGGTGTTCACAACTGGCTGGAAGTCTTTGCCAACAACCACCGGACACGATGCAACCTGAATCCCGTCGACGCCCTTGAAACATACAACCCTCGCGAGGACTTGTTCAAGGATGTTTATGTGACGGAAAAAATCGGCACCAAGCAGGGCTGGAGTCATCCTGCTCCCGACGAAGACTGGCAGCACGGGTATCCACGTGAGTTCCAGGACTTCATGGAAAGCATCGATACCGGCCGCGAACCTCTTTCGGGAGGAGAACTAGCGAGGGACACGGTGGTGGTGCTTTACAGCGCCTACTTGTCTGCCGAGCGTCGCGGCAGCGAGGTTGAAATACCTCGGTAGGTAGGTTGCCCCGTCTTCTTTCCCCGCATGGCCACAGGCCTGGGAAGCATCTGGATCTCGTCAAGACCGGCCTCCTGAAACCAACTCTGCAGCTCTCGGTAAGTGTGCTTCCATTGGTATCGGGGCGAGTACCAATCGAAGGTGTCGAGCACGCGCCACTCCGCCTCGGGGTGCATAGCGATCTTCGTCACGAGCCGGAAAGGGTAGAAAAGTGGAATGCGATAAACGTAGTACAGTGGGATCGACAGATGACACAACCAGTAGAGCCATCGAGGCGGAAGGCGCGTTGTTAAACTCCGCTGAATATTGCTGGAGGTTTCTGTGGTCCAGTCCAGGACCGGGGCGAGCCTTCGAACAGTTGCCTGCCATTTTGGCGGTACCCTGAAGTTCACATCGTTGGCCAGAACTTCATTGACCCGCTCAGGAAAATAGCGAAAAGTCTCTGTGAGCCGCCGCAGCGGATAAACCCAGATCGTCATCTCGCCGCCAGGTTTCAGCGTCGGCACTAAGCGAGCGAAGCTCTCCCGGGTGCTCGGGGTATGATGGAGCACCCCGATGCTATAGATGAAATCGAATGTTTGCGCAGGAAAAGGCAAATGGAGCAGGTCTGCCTGGACGAAGTGGCAGTTGGACAACTTGCCCAGGTTCTCGTGGGCCACCTCCACGGCTGAACTCAAGTCCACGCCGACCACCTGGGCGCCTGCCCGCGCCGCCAGGTCCATATAGCGACCAGCGCCACACCCTGCGTCCAGCACCAGTTTCCCAGCGAGGTCGGCCGGCTCGCGGCCTGTCGATTCCCGGAAGGTTTCGAGGGACGTCCGGCGCGACGCAGTATCGAATTGTGTGCGTCGCCATCGCTTCCACTCAAAACTGAAGGTGGAGACGTAGGCGTCACTCGCAACGAAACGCGGAATGCCGCCCACAATTGGGTACTGTCGTTGGCATTTCGTACATCGGAGCGATCCCTGGGCAATCTCCCTGGCCTGCTCCGTAACAACTTCAAGTTGCAGTGCCAGATGGCACGTGGGACACACCAGGAGCTTAGCGAGTTGGGGTTTCATCGGCCGCCGACATATAGCGCCGGGCTTCAGCCTGGCACTGGAGTTTCTAGATTTTCGCCTGACGGCGAAATATCAATTGACAAAAGCCCTCGCCGGCTTGCGGGAGAGGGGAGACCGCGATGCGGCAGCAGGCGCTCGGCGTACGTCACTTTGAAACGGTATCCCATGCAAGACGCAGCTGATCTTCTATATTAGTCGATAACCATGGTTGTTCTGCGCGCCTATCACAGGAGATTCTCGAAGTCTCTGCTCTTTTCTCCTCGCCTGTCGCAAGCTCAGGAGGAGCCGACATATTACTTTCCTGATAGCTCATCAAGAATAGCTATTAGCCGAGATAATAAATGTCCGGGGACTTGACAGTAGGAACTCTCATTCTCTAACGTTCGCCAATCGCCACCGATTTCACTGCAAACAGGTGGGAGTGGTTCTGGAGATTCATGGTGTGAGCTCACTAACGAAGCCGAAGAGGAGGAACACATGTCAATCCTGGCCTGGATCGTCCTGGGTTTGATCGCAGGGTTCGTTGGCAGCAAGATCGTGAACAAGTCAGGCGAGGGGTTTATCCTCGACATCATTCTGGGGATTGTTGGAGCCGTCGTGGGTGGGTACATCTTCAGGTTCTTTGGGGCATCGGGCGTGACCGGGCTCAACATTTACAGCCTGATTGTCGCCGTGATTGGTGCGGTCGTGTTGCTGGTGATCTATCACGCAGTGAAGCGAGCCGCGTGAAAAGGTGCACACAGTGTCCTAACCTGTCCTAGTACCCTGTTAGCGTAGAGGTCTCCCTGTGGTAGGACGAACCGGGGTGCTGATCCTAATGCTGGTGTGTTTTTGCCGACCGCTACCGGCAAAGTCCCCGGCAGATGAGACCGGTGATACCGCCAGCATTTTAAGCCGGGGAGAGCAGATTTCAAGCGCCCTGGCTACGGTCACGAGCGTATCCGTCTCTCCGCTCGTGGGGGTATGCCTGCTGGGTATCTGGGAGCATTACCGCAGCGGAAAGGCGGACCGTGAGAAACTGCCGCTGTACACGCGGCCAGTGTTCTGGATTCCGGTCGGCATTTTGCTGGTCTTAATTTTGCTTAAGGACACGCTGGGAGGCTTTGCGCCGCTGGTTAAAAAGCCGCTGGATGCTGCCGAAGTGCTGTTGGTGAATAAAGCGTCGCTGGTCCTTGTGGTTTTCCCCGTCCTCATCCATCAGGTTGCCCGGCTAATGGGTGCTCAATCGTTGAGCAATGAGTTTGCGCTGCTGCTAGCGAGTCTCCGTCCGGTTGTTTACACGGCAGGATTAGAAGGAAGCAGGCTTCACGCCGCCGGCCATCTTGCTTTGGGGGCTGTCCTGCTCACCGTAGGCTCAGTCACCGTTGTGGTTGTGTGGATGGTGGGACACGCTTTCGACGTCCTCGCCCTGTTGAGCCCGCTTCCTTTCCTGGACTTGATGCTGAAGGGATTCCGCAACGCCGTTTTCGCGGCACTTGCAGCCACGGCAGTCCTCAACTGGAAGTTGGGTCTCGCCGCTTCACTGGTGGTGATCGCCATTTGCCTCATCCTGGCGGGATGGGCCTACCGTCTCCTGATATTTGGTGTTCGGTTTTCCTGGGACCTGCTCCGACTGCTGGTCCTGGAATGGCGCCGGCAGCCATCCGCCGATAAGCCGATTCTCGCGTTTGCCGCCCGTCTGACTGGCGTTCCTCGTAGAACCTATGGCGGGCTTTCGCGCGATTCGGAGGGAGCCCTTGTTTTCCATTGTCGACGATTCGGCGTGGGGCCGGGGCGTGGTCTCCGGTTGGGGAACGCTGCGGAGTACGAGGTGGGCAAGGGATTGTTCTACCCCAGCATCGTGTCTCCGAAAGCCGGCAGCAATAAGTACCAGCTGATCTTTCGCCTGTTGCCGGGCTACGTGGGCTCAGAAGGAGGGGTGCAAGCCTGCCTCGGCCTCGGCGGCGTACGGGACATCCGGTGGTCAAAAGGATTGCTCTCGTTCTGGCGCTGGCTGGCGGAAGACTCTGAGGAAGCTACACCAAGTCCAGCGGAGCCTTGACCGGGCTGCAAAGCCAGTTTCGGAAGTCTTTTTTCTAAAACATTGTAAATAAATAACTTATTTTTAAATCCTTAATGGGTCGCCCGACTTTAAGTCATTCAAATATCGCAAAAAAGCGGCCTAATTTCTCCCTAAGTTGCTGACATCGTTAGACATATCAGCGTTGGGTCTGTTTCTCCCATTTGTGAGGCATGTTGTTGATAAAAAGCATGTTAACTCGGTTGGGTTTGTTTCTCCAATCCTCCCCTTTTTCTTTGGCTGCCACCGTCGGCCCGCCTTCGCGCCCCAGCCGCCCGCTTTCGGTCCAGTGATTAGAATTCTCACCACCTGCTTGTCATATCCCGAATTCTCAATCCCGATCATGCGTCATACCGTTGTCACAGCCGACCAGATGTTGACAGCGGAAGTCCTAGTATAAGCATAGGTACGGGGGATTGTCAATAGGGTAAAATATGTAGCGTATCGTATCAGGGCACGGCTTCAAGCCTGGCTTCAAGCCGTGCCTAAAGCGCAGGCACAAGGCCTGCCCCTGGAGTTTCTACATTTGACGGTCCTGGTAGATGACCTCTCAGGCCCGGAGGGCCGATAGAGAATAGCCCACGGCGTGAGCCGTGTGGGGACGAAGAGTTGGGTTAACATGTGCCAGCCCCGGAGGGGCGATAGACGAGGGCTCACACCTTTGCCAACCTGCTCACCCCTGTCCTCTTTTCCACCAAGGACCGCCAGCCACTCCTCACACCCCACCTCCGCACGGACTTGCTCGCTTATCTGGGAGGGATCGTCCGCAATATCCACGGTAAGCTGATGGACTCGAACGCCCGGCCCGACCATGTTCACTGTCTCCTGTCTCTTCCCCCTGCGCTCGCGGTGGCTGAAG
>DATJKY010000892.1:0-4063 GCA_035490955.1 Terriglobia bacterium
GACGTAGGGCAAGTAAGTCTCCTCGACAAATCGGACGACGCTGACGGTGCCGGCTGGGCTCAGCCGGCCGCTGTTAATGGGTTCAAGAAGTTCTCGCACGAGCGGCATAACGGCCCGCTTTGTACGGTATTCGTAGCAGACTGGCGCGAGGCTGCGCGCGACCTGCACCCGCTTGATCGAGCCATCCTCTTGCACGATGTAATCGTAAAAACGCACATACCATCTGTAGCATTTCCTGTAAACGTGTCCTTTCTGATGACGGGTCCTCATTCATCCTCCTTGAGGCCCACCACCGTTCTTCCCCTGTTTTGAAACCCTATGTCGCGCCCACCATTCTACAAGGTCCTGGCTGCCCCATTCAAAGCGCACATAGCGTCCAATCTTGACGTATGGCAGACGATCGTCGCTGCGGGCACGCACGCGGTCGCGGACCCAGGACTCGGGCACGCGAAGCCGCAGGGCTAACTCCTTTGAGTCGATAATCTCAATCGACGGGTGGTTCACAGCCGTCGTTGGAGACACACTATCAGAGTTGATTTGGACCATTTGCTCACCTCCTGTGGATCTAGAAACGTTCAGTCTACGGGCCATTAACATTGTGGTTCCCACTTAAGCACGGTCTCGAGTTCTTCGATCGTCGGGAAGGTGCCTCGCAGGTTTACCAGGTGATTTGTGCAAGCTGTGCTTGCACAGTTTGCTCAGCGGGCCATGCTGCGGCGAAAGCCCACATATCCTTGAGATTTCTTGGGGAGAAGCTGGACATGCCGGACCCCTGGGGACTAAGAAGGACTCCATCAGCAATCAAATATCCCCTGCATTGCGGTCGGGGAATACATCCCGTTACGTGCCTCCGCGACAGGACCAATCGTGCGCAAAAGTGGATTTACTGTCAAATTGCTGCGGTCTGAGGTTGAGTCCATTAGGAACTGCAGTCAGGAAAGATCCATCGGCTGCCTGATTACTGGAAGTGTCAGGACTAAACCGCTTTTCCAACCCTGTCACGGCGCCGAGTTGGGGGCTTCAATAAGGAGCCTTGCGTGGTGCTACCTACTTGCGTTGAAACGAGGAGGTTTACGACCAGTCGAGTGCTGCCCTGCTTCCGATCCTTTGGAAGGTATCGGCCGTACCCGAATCGGCCCGACTTGTGGCGAACAGCGCGGACTGCTGACGGGAGCCTGGGAATAAAGTCAGCAGCCGAAGTTTGGTACCGCGAGCTGCTTGAGCGTGCGGCATCCCGAACGACCTTCGCTGTTCACAAAGCTTGTGACCGAGATTGTGCTACTTGACGTTAGCGTGTTGAGTGCCTCTCAGGCGATAGGCCTGAAAGAACGGCGGCAACGACTTGCGCAGGACTGTCAACCTGGCGGGATACCGACTTTAGGCGGTCACGCCAAACACTGCTTCAAGACTATGTGGCGGATGCTTCGACTGCCAACTGAAGATCGGCGTAACCGCAGCCGCGAGAGATCGATCTCACACCCCAATGCCTTGAGTTGCGTCAGGCGCCTGGCACAACTCAGTATTCCAAAACAACAAAGGAGTGAAGCCCATATGCCAGAAATCGGCGTCAACAAAGTGATTCTGATCGGGAGGGCGGGAGCTGACACGGAGGTCAAATATACCGCTGGCGGCAAGGCCTTCGCCAACTTCTCGCTTGCCGTCAACGAAACCTTCCGAAAGGGTGACGGAGAGCAACGGGACCGCGTCCAGTGGGTGAGGTGCGTGGCGTGGGGAAAGCTAGCAGAGATTTGCGGTCAGTACCTGACCAGGGGAACGCGCGTCTACGCAGAAGGCAGGCTGCAAACGCGCAAATACGACGACCGCGACGGAAACGAACGAACCGTGACGGAAATCGTAGTCTCACAGTTGCGGTTGCTGGGCGGGTCCAGGAACGGCAACGGCGACTCGGGACGAGCCACGCGACCGGCGCCCGGCACTCAAGCGGATAACTCAAATCAAGACATACCCTTCTGAATCGAGCCTATCTATTGAGCCAGCGTCGTTAGCCACCATCCACACCCACTTCAAAGCACCAGCCCACCAATACCTCTAACTCCCGAGTCCGCACCTGCAAGAGGACAGTGCGGCTCCACCACGAGCGTGAAGAAGTTCGGGCACGGAATCTGCCGGATCGCTTCCGTTCATTGATGTCCTGCACACTGGCCCACAAGGCCCGGGCGACTCCCCTAGGTGCTCAGGCTGAAGTCAACCACGCTTGTGGCTAAGGGATGTGATGAGAATCCAAGGCCGCGACGAGACCCGGTCTCGCAAAACTCAAGAGAACAAGGAGGAACTGTGTTCGTTGAACTAATGCCACTCCTCGCCGGACGCACGGTGATGGTTACCGTGGCCCGCGAGAATGACAAGACGCTCCGGGTCAACGTCATCCCCAAGAAAGTGAAGGATGACGAGAACCAAGCGCTCGCCACACCGTTGAGCTACACCGGCACCCCTGAAGAACTCGACGCCGAGCTGGGCAAACATCTGGCCAGCTACGTCGAGTGCCACGCTCAGCTCGGCAGCACCTTGGCCCAGGCGAAAGCTGAGATGGAAGCCGCGGCCAAAGCTGCCCAGGAGGAAGCCCGGAAGAAGGCCGCCGAACGGGGCAAGAAAGGGGCCGAGAAGCCGGCCGCCAACGGCAACGCGACGCCGGTGGCGCCAACGACGCCTCCGCCGGCCGCAACCATGACCTTATTCGGAGGCCCGCAAACGACGGCCGCTGCCGCCAGTGCGGCAAGTCCGACCGCAACAGGAGGAGGAGATGAAAGCACGTGCAAGCTAGCGTTGTGACCCGGGAGTTCCATTTTAACGGGGTCAAGATCCCTGACCCGGACAAAACGCTCAGTCCGGAAGAAGTCCGGTCGGTGCTCGCGACGATGTATCCGGACATTGCCACCGCCTCGATCACGGGGCCGGAAGCGGTCGGCGCCAAGCTTCGTTACAACTTCGTTCGCGCCATTGGTGTCAAGGGGTAGATACCCATGACCCAGAAGCGCAGAAAGGAGGCAGCGAAGCGGGCGGTCCTCCGAGAGCTTAACCTGCTGTCCGAGGACCGGCACCCTCGAAACCAGACCCTGATCGCGAGGTTTTCACGATGCAGCGATTATCAAAGAGCGACACGCTTCTTGGCGGAGGCGCTGGGAACAGCGGCGTGCTGGCAAAGAGGGTCGCCCCTGTTGCCGCCGCCCGGCTGGCTTCCACTGCTGAACTGATGGGGACGGGAGATCGGCTAGCGATTCCGCGTCTGCTTGGAGTACCGGCGGAGTACCTTTACTCCGCCGGTGACTCGGCTCTGATCGCATTGGCCCGAACACTGGTCGAACTCGATCTGGCGGCACCGGAAGACTGGAAGTCAGCCCAGCGTGATCCTGGAGCCTATGTGCTGCGAACCATCGAGCGCGGGATCGCGGCTCATGGAGGCGACGCGATTCGTCGACGGTTCGACGTCTACGTTACGCTCAGCAGTTATCTCGACGAATACTCCGACAAGAACGAAGAGAACCCCGACGGGAGCCGCTTGTATCTCACCGTCGATCCGGACCGTTGCGGCTTTGTGGCTCTCGGCCCAACCTTGGAGTTGTTGGAAAAGGTCCACTCCCAGCTGCCGGCGACGTTCTACTGCCTGTTCACGCGTGCTCTCAATCACTGGGTTCGCATTTACGACTATCACGACGCCGAGGACCGGGTGACGATGCTCCAAGAATGGATCGAGGGAGAGGGGGACGAAGACCAGTACGAGGTTCCGGACGTTGAGGGATGCATTCCGGCTTGCATGAGGCGACGCCCCCTTAGCCGCCGAATTCTGCAAGACTTGCGAGCCCAGGTGGCTAAAACGGAAGTCGGGATTCTGCTGGACGCGGTCCTCGATCTGGTGAGGGTTTCCGAGCGTGCGACGCGGCCTGAACTGACAGACGAAATGCGCGAGGAATTATGCGACACAAATCCTCCGCTGCCCAGCTTGCTCATGGTCTTTGCAGAGAGCGATTCCGTGGAGGCCTGTTTCGATGAGGAAGGGCAAACGATGACGGAAGTGATGGCGGAACCGAGCGTGATCATTCCCTTC
>DATJKY010000893.1:0-3013 GCA_035490955.1 Terriglobia bacterium
ATATTTACCTTGTCTACTAAACGGAGGCATACCATGGCTAAGAAGGTGGTGGTTTACAGCCAGCCGGGTTGAATGTTCTGCAAAAGGACGAAGGAGTTTCTTTCGCAACAAGGAATCGAGTTCGAAGAACGCGACGTTAGCCAGGACGATGCTGCCCTGGACGAGTTACAACAGCGGGGCCTGATGACCACTCCCGTCACCCTGATTGACGGTGAGGTGGTGGTGGGATTTGACCGAGCGAAGCTGGTCAAGCTGCTCGGACTTGATGAGGCGCCAGACAGCTAACCTAGCGGCTTTCTGCGCCAATACGCACCTCAGGACTATGATTTCGGCGATCATCCCGACGTACAACGAAGAACACAAGATCGGAAGCTTGCTGAAAAATCTCAAAGAACTCGGGGCCGAAGAGGTTATCGTTGCCGACGGGAATTCTGTTGACCGGACGGTAGAGATTGCGTCGGCCTACGCCCGCGTCATCCGTTCCCAAACGTGCCGCGCCTTGCAAATGAACGCGGGTGGGCGGGCCGCATCCGGAGAGGTGCTGCTTTTTCTGCACGCCGACGTTCGCCTGGGCGCAGGTGGACTCGCCGCTGTGAAGGACAGCCTGCGCGATCCGGAGGCGGTGGGCGGAAACTTTGACATCCGCTATGAGGGCTCCGACTGGGTGGCCGCTGCCTTCACGTCGGTCAATCGCTGGCGCCGACGGCTAGGGGTCTTCTACGGAGACTCGGGGATCTTCTGCCGCCGCAGGGTCTTTGAGTCTCTCGGTGGATACGCGCCTTGGCCAATCCTCGAGGACTACGACTTCGCACGGCGGCTGCGAAAAGTGGGGAAGCTAGCGTTGCTGGACGAACCGATCTGGGTTTCGGACCGACGCTGGCGGACTTCCGGCCTCCTGCCGACACTGTGGAGTTGGTTTTGGGTGCAGGGTCTGTATGTCGCCGGCGTGGAACCGGAACGTTTGGCTGGCTTATACCGCCCTGTCCGCCCCATAAACCCCACTTTTCACTCATCTTCTATCTCAGGGGCCGAGCAAGCCAGGTCAGCCCCTTCTGGGGCTTCTCAAACCGTCCGTAACGCAGCGCAAGCGCTGGGAGTACGAGAAGGTTCAACGCCGTTGAAGTAAGGAGGCCGCCCAGGATCACGATGGCCATGGGACCCTCGATCTCCCTGCCAGGATCCCCGCTGCCGAGGGCCAGCGGGAGTAGCCCTAATCCCGTCACCAGCGCCGTCATCAGAATGGGTGCTAAGCGTTCTGAGGCGCCGCGCAAGGCAGCATTCAATCCCCACGTCATACCTTCCACCCCAACCAGGTGCTCATAGTGCGAGATCATCATGATCGAGTTACGCAAGGTGATTCCGAAGAGCGTGACGAAGCCGACCAAAGATCCGAGAGAGAGGTTGCCTCCCGTAGCCCAAGCGGCGAGTACGCCCCCCACCAGCGCAAAAGGCAAGTTAGCCAGCACAAGCAGCAGGTTGCGGTAGTTTCCCATCACCACCGAAAGCAGCAGCATGATCCCAAGTCCTGCGAGCAGCGAGTGAACCAGGAGGTCGCGTCGGGACTGAGCCTGAGCCGCAGCCGTGCCAGCGAACTCCACGTAGGTGCCAGGCGTAGATGACAGGCGGGAGATGCGGCTTTGGGCTTCATTGACGAACGAAGTCACATCCCGCCCCTCCACGTTACAGGTGACTGTCTGCACGCGCTGCGCCCCTTGGTGCAAGATGATATAGCGCCCGGAGGTTTCGAAGATATCGGCGAGTTGCCGAAGCAGCACGTAATTTCCGTCCGGCCCGCGCAGCGGAAGGGCGCCTATCTCCATGAGGCTTTGGCGCTCCTCCGGTGCAAGGATGACGGCCACATCAAAGAACCGGTTTCCCTGATAGACCTGGCCTACGATCTCCCCGCCATAGGCCGTCCGTACCACGTCGAGCACCGCGACGGGATCAAACCCGAAGCGGGCGAGTTCTGCTGGGCGCAGTCGGACTACAATCTGAGGCATGCCGGGCGGAGACCGTAACTGCACGTCCCTCGCGCCCCGGATTCTCTCGACGATGCGGGCAATCTCCGCCGCTTTCTCGTCAAGCCCATCAAGATCGCTACCGAAGATGTTCACGGCAACGGCGCTGGCATAGCCTGAAAGTGTCTCCTCAATCCGCTCCGTGAGGAAGGTCTCTATCGACGAGTTCACGCCAGCGAACTTGCCCAGGACGTTGCGGATCTCGAACCTGGCGCGGCTCGCCTGCTCTCCCTTCAGCGGTCCAAGGTCCACTTCCATCTCGCTGTAGTTCGTTCCCCAGGTGTCCTCATAAGCCTCCGCTCTCCCGACCCGCTGAGCCACTAACCGAACGTAGGGAATGCGATGAAGCGCCTCAGTGACCAGGCGCCCCACGCGCAACGACTCTTCTAATGAACTGCCGGGAACAGACCACACGTGAACGATGAAGTGCCCTTCGCGGAGTTCGGGTAGGAATGAGCCGCGTAACAGGCCTGAGATAGCGACGCCCACGGCTATCATCACCGCCACCGCAACCATCACGAGGCGGGGCGCTCTTTCAACGCCCAGCAACAGCTTCCGGTAAGCAGCCTTGGACCAGCGAACAACAGGCGATTCCTGAGAAGGAAGATTCCGGCCGCGCAGAAGCAAAAGGCATAGTGCCGGAGTAACGGTGAGGGCCACAAGCAGCGACGCCAGGATCGCCCAGATGTAGGCGATACCCAGCGGAGCAAAGAGACGTCCGGCAAGCCCCGAAAGAGCCAAAACAGGGAAGAAAACCAGGATCACCGCGAAGGTGGCGTAAACGACGGCGCTGCGCACTTCGAGGGACGCATCGAACACAACCTGGAGAACTGGGCGCGGGCTTGGCAAGGCCAAATTCTCGCGCAAGCGTCGATAAATGTTCTCCACATCGATGACGGCATCGTCCACCACCTCACCGATCGCGATGGCCAGCCCTCCCAGTGTCATGGTGTTTATGCTCAGGCCCATCTTCTCAATCACGATCACCGCGGTCA
>DATJKY010000894.1:0-9617 GCA_035490955.1 Terriglobia bacterium
ATCTGGCGTTACATCAGGAAGGAACGCAGCCAGGAAACAGCCGACCGCGTGGAATCCACCATCCGCAGCAAGTTTCTCTATCGGGCGACGAAGATTGAAGCTACGGCGAAGAGCAGGTGCGACTCAGTTCACCGGCGTTACGCTCTCCATCAGCCCAAAGAAGCCTTCCGCCAGAGTCGGATGAATATATATGGCTCCCTTAAGAAGGGTGTAAGGAAGGCCGGCAAGCATGAGTGCGCTAAGCATCTGCACCAACTCCCCTCCCTCGGGCGCCAGGATGGACGCTCCCAGGATGCGGTCGTTCGAAGCATCCACAACAATCTTCATGAGGCCCGCGGTCTCGTCGCGCTCGATCGCTCGCGCAACGTAACTCATGGGCATCTTGCCGATTTTGAGCTTGTAGCCTTTCGTTCTTGCTTCCTTCTCCGTCATTCCGATGCCGCCCAACTGGGGATCGGTAAAGACTGAATAAGGCACAATCCGGTTGTCGGTGCTCAGGTTTTTGCCTTCGACAAGATTGCCAAAAATGATCTGAAAATCGTTGTACGAGATATGCGTAAAGGCAGGTCCTCCCTTGACGTCGCCGAGAGCCCAAATGCCTGGGGCGCTCGTTTCCAGCCTGCCGTTCACCTTGATGAAGCCGCGCTCGTCGGTTTCAACTCCTGCTTGGTCCAGATCGAGCTCATCACTGTTGGGCTTTCGCCCGGTAGCGACGAGCAGGTGTGAGCCTGTTATCGTGCTCGCACCGCTCGCGTCCTTCAGGGCAAAGTCGATCCGGCCATCTTTCCTCTCAACCCGAGTCGCCTGCGCGTTCAGGAGGAAGCGCATGCCCTCGGCTTCCAAGGCCTTTTGAAGCTCAGCCACCACGTCACCGTCCTCACGCGGGAGGATCTGGCCACTGTTGTGAATAACCGTGACTCGACTCCCAAAGCGACGAAACATCTGGCCGAACTCAAGCCCAATGTAGCCACCACCCAGGACGATCAAATGTTCCGGTACTTCACTGAGTTCCATGATGCTGGCATTGGTCAGATAATCGATGGTTTCCAATCCCTGAAGGGGGGGAATGCCGGGACGCGCTCCGGTATCGATGAAGATACGTTCGCCCTCCAGCAGTTCGTCCCCAACCTTCACTTGGCGCGGCGCTGTGAATCGGGCGTGCCCGCGGTGAAGGTGCAGCGTCTTGCGGGCGTCAACCCGGCCCTGATGGCCAGAGCGGAAGCTTTCTACAACTTTGTTCTTACGGGCAATCACCGCTGGCAGATCCACGCGGACGTTGCACCCTTCGACGCCCCAACGAGCGGCATTGCGGGCGTAGTGCGCAACCTGCGCGCTCGCCACCATGGTCTTGGTGGGAGTACACCCGGTGTTGATGCAGGTGCCGCCAAGATACGCTTTCTCGATTAAAGCAATGGTCCAGCCCAGGTCGGCCAGCCGATAGGCAAGAGGATTGCCGCCCTGCCCTGAACCGATAACGATGGCATTGTATTTCACGGGAAAATCCTCCTAGTAGATCGATTCCTAATCAACCTTGCAGGTTCACCCAATGCAGTTGGTTGGCGCAGACCTTTAGGTCTGCGTCGCTTCCTGGCGTGATACTCGACCGCCGACCTAAAGGTCTGCGCCAGCCCAGTTGCCGGGCTGCGGTTAATGGATGCAAATGGCTGCGGCCCACGTGGCTAAGAATAGCAGACCGATGTAGCCGTTAACGGTGAAGAAGGCAGCATTGATACGCGACAGGTCAGAAGGTTTGACCAAGGCGTGCTCGTAGGCCAGTAGCACGGCGATGAACAGCAAGCCGAGGCCCGCAACCCATCCCAGCCTCTCCATTCGCGCGACCACAACAAGCAGTGCGAGCATGATCGCGTGCAGCACAACGGACGTGTAAAGCGCGGCGGGAACACCGAAGCGGCAGGGGATGGACTCGAGACCGTGCTCGCGATCGAAATCGACGTCCTGGCAAGCGTAGATGATGTCAAACCCGGCCACCCAGAAGGTGACCGCGGCGGCCAGGATTATGACGCTCGCCTTCAGATCGCCCCTCAGGGCAATCCAGGCCGCAACCGGCGATGCTCCCAGGCAAGCGCCGAGGACGAAATGGGAGAGCCAAGTGAAGCGTTTGGTGTAGGAGTAACCCAGTATCACGACTAAAGCCAGTGGCGAAAGCTTGAAGGCGAGCGGGTTTAATTCGTAGGCCGCAAGCAGCAGCAGGGCACAGGATGCTGCTGTGAACCCGGCGGCAAAGCCGCGGCTAAGATGACCCGCGGGTAGGGCACGAGTCCTGGTGCGGGGATTCAGAGCGTCAAACCTCAGATCCGCCAGCCGGTTGAAGCTCATGGCCGCGCTTCTGGCTCCCACCATGGCGGCAACCAGCCAGGCGAGTTCTCGCCACGCCGGCCATCCACGGCGGGCGAGCATTGCCCCGGTTAGAGCGAAAGGCAAGGCGAAAGCGGAATGCTCAAACTTGATCATGCCCAGCGTCGTCCTCACCTTGCTGAGGGGTCCGTGTGGGCGCGGCTGACTTGTGATCCCACTCTCGGCCGGGCCGAGCCCTTTCCCTCGGCGTTTCGACCGGGGCGAGATGACACTGGCTGTGTAAAATTCGTCGCTCATCGTCTTGATTCTCAATGCCGCTGTGCGAGCGCCGTGACCAGCAGGCCGGCTTTCTCTGCAAGCTTTTCAGCGCGCGGGAGGTCCCCTTCCTTCAGCGCACGCGTCGACTGATCCAAGAAGGCCTGGGCCTCGGCGAGGGTCCGACGCTCGGGATTAGAAAGCCGAGAGCGTTGAAACTGCTCGATGCTCAAGCCCACGTCGCGTTGTGTCTTCTCAAGCTGCTGCCGGCGACCCTGCCCAGGGCTGTTGGCGGGTTCGAGCGGCGGAGGTTCGACAGGAGGCTCCTCGGCCACAGGTTCTGCAGGCCCGGTTTGAGCAGAAGGTCGACGTGGTTTGCTCTCCTGTGTTGCCTTGGGCGGCGGAGTGGGCAGAGGGAGCGCCGCTGGCGGCTGCTCTGGTTCCGGCGTTGCCGGCTCTTCGATCACCAGCGTGCCGGATTCCTCGGTGGGAACGGCCGAGGTGCCGGCCGGCGGTGAGGCAACATACACCAAGCGCGCGCCACCCTGCCGTTTGGCACACCCGCTCATCAGCAAGGCAAGACAACATGCCGAAGTCCACACGCTCCAGTGCATACTCTTCTTGATTCTAACACCGTGTCCCCGGGGTTCCCACACGACGGGTGGTGCATGTGGCACATACATCGCGCCTTCGTGATGCATGTGACCCTTGAAGATCGCACAGATGGCAAGAAGCGGCCATCTATGCGCCACCCATACAAGAGTCGATATCACATTGTTCCTCATTCTCGCAACGTGTTCCCCGGGTTCCCGAACTGGACTGCGGCTTGGCTTTGGGAGTGGAGCAGGGCTTTGAGCGCCGGAGCTCGGGCGCTCATGAAACGGATGCCAAAGTTCTGGATCAGCAGTTGACCGGGCATTCCGACCACACTGAGGACGATCAGGATAGCGCCGATCAGCAAGAGGAACGCCGCCAAAGCCAACGAGGTGGTCAGAGGGTTCCAGGCCCAGGTCAGACCAAGCAGCCGGACGCCAAGGAGAACTAATACGCCGGTCATGATCGCACCGGAAAACAGGCCGATGAGAATCGGGAAGAGAAAAAACAGTGCGCCTGCTCCCACTGCTATGCCCACGGCGAAACGCAGCAGAACGTACGCCGCAAAGCCGCCAACCTCCGCGCGCAAGCTTTGCCAAAGCCTCTTCCAGGCCGGCAGCAGCGCCAAGCCTTCGGCATACATGAGGGGTACCACTAAGTCGTCGGTGAGGATGACGACCACAGCCAACAGCAGGCCGACCAAGATGTCGATGAGGAGCAAACCCGTCAATATAACCCAGAACAGTAAAGAACGTGTGCCGGCGGAAATCAGGGTTCGCAAGTATGGGATGGCGGCGAGAGCTCCTGAGGTCAGTGAAGCGCCCACCAGGAGCAACGTTCCAAGCAGCCACCAAAAATACGACCGGCCCAGGGGACGGGTTTCAGTCCAAGCCATTCTCAGCCGTACCGCCCGTCCCACGAGGGCGTCTACCAGCACAAAGCGGAGGAGGGCGCGCAGATAGAGAAGGGCCAGCCCAAAACCCAGCCCTAGGGTAACCGCCAGGGTGATGAGCCAGAGATGCTCAGAAACGTAGTCGTGCAGTGGACCCAAGATCCGTTCCAAACCTACATTCCCCGGCAGGGAGCCGAAGCTCCAACTGAAGGCGGCGGAGGCCGCGCGACCGCCGAGAAAGAGGCAAATGAAGCTGAGCCAAAACCAGCGTTCGACATCCAGGGGCTTGAACAGAAATTCCACTGTATCGTACCAGGCTTGAGAAAGTGCGTGCCCCGCCGAGGCGTGCCCCTTTGCCGGAACCGCTACCGTCACCGGCGCTGGGCGCGCCGTCCCTCTCTCAATTAGCACTTCGTCTTGCCGGTCAGGCATCTGTTGTCGTTAGTTTAGAGAGGCAAGGAGACGCGAAAGGTGGTCCCGCGGTCCACCTCGCTCGAAAACTCTATAGAACCGTTATGGAGCTGGATAATTCTGAATGTCATCGCCAAACCCACGCCTGTGCCATTCGGCTTGGTGGTGAAGTAGAGAGAAAAAATCTTGGGTCGAGCTTCAGCGGGAATGCCTACACCTTGGTCAGCAATCTCCACTTCCAGAGCGCTCGGGAGGACGTGTGGCGCCACCTTCAACTGGCCGCCAGAAGGCATCGCCTGACAGCCGTTCAGCACGAGGTTGAGGAAGGCTTGTTTCATCAGGTCGCGGTCAACTCTTATTAACGGTAGGGCGCCGTTAGATTCGAGGACCAACTGGACTTTGTTCGTGCGGGCATGGGGCTCCGCCAAGGCGAGGACTTCGCCAAGCAAACTCCCGAGGTCTGTCTGGGCGGGACGGAGCTCGACCGGCCGGGCGAAATCGAGGAACGTCTTCACGACCCGGTCTAGGCGGCGTATCTCGCTGGACAGAGTTTGTAACTCGGGCTTTACCTCTTCCCCTTGCGGTCCGAGCTTGCCCTTCAGAATGCCCAACTGGTTGAACATACTTTGGAGCGGCTGCTTGACCTCATGGGCGACCCCGGAGGTGAGCCTCCCCAAGGCGGCTAGTTTAGCGGCGACATCTAGTTGGTCCTGCAACTGGGCGCGGGTGCTGGCGTCACGCAAAGTCACCAAGGTCACGACGTTGCGCTCCTCCTCCCGGACGAACTGGAGGCCGACGGACACGCGTCGAGTCCCCTCCTCGCCGGGCAGCTCCACCGTCTGCCAGGTAAGGGACTCGCGGCTGTGGAAAGCCTCCCGCAACCGCCGCTCCAATGGACCCTCGCCCGAAAAGAGTTCGTCTGCGGAGCGATGTACCAGCTCCTCCGTAGGACGCCCGAGAAAGCGCGACACCGCCGGTGTAGCCAGCGCCAAGCGGTCCGCACTGTCGAAGAGCAGCAGCCCGTCCGCCAGGTTAGAAAA
Source organism: Terriglobia bacterium (assembly GCA_035490955.1). Classification (GTDB taxonomy): domain Bacteria; phylum Acidobacteriota; class Terriglobia; order UBA7540; family UBA7540; genus DATJKY01. The sequence goes on from DATJKY010000894.1 coordinate 5,509, forward strand.
CAGCTGGTCGAGGTTCTCCTTCAAAGCGACAAACGCCGCCTTCTCGCCTCGAATCTGTTCTCCCAACAAATTTAACTTCGAGGAAAGGATGCCCCATTCGTCGCTGCGATTCAGCCTGACGGGCTGCGCCAATTCACCCCGCGCCATCCGGTCCACCTCGCTCGAGATTGTTTCGAGCGGACGGAGAACGCGAAAGGAAAGAAAGGCAGCACCCAACGTCGCAAGGAGAACAGTCACGCCGGCTAGCTCCAGGGCTTTTTGCACCCGGGGTTTGATCTGCGCCGCCAGGAAAACGGTCGAGGTGCTGACAACCACTGTGCAGATAGGCCGGCCGCTCATGAATAACGATTCTCTGACCTCAAAGACCTTGGGAGGCCCATAAACCACGAGAAGCTGCCGGAAGAGCCAGGAATCGAGTAGTTGCTGCAGGGGTGGGGCATTAACAAGTCTGTCGCCGGTTTGATCGGGGTTGGGTTCGTGCGCCAGGATGATACCCTGCGGATCGGTGACGGCGATGTAGGCAATGCTTGGAGCGAAGGCGACTGCTATTTGCATCTCGGAGCGAAGATTGGGGTCCTCGCGGAACTGCGACCGCACAAGGCTACCGATGGTGTCTATATCCTCCCGGTTCGTGCCCGCAGGCAGACGCATTCTGCGCGGCACGGCCGTGGCGACACTGGAGGTGGCGTCCAGAAAGTACTGGCCCCGGCTCTCGACTTCGCGCAGAGTCTCGCGGACGAAGCCGTAAAGGTAAAGCGCTGAGGCGGCCAGGACCACCACCAATACCAAAAGGGAAATGAGCGCGGTGACCTTAACTTTGAGACTCACTCTCGTAGTCCTTCAGCTTGTTGTGTAGGGTCTTCAGGCTGATTCCCAGCATCTCGGCAGCTCGCGTCTTGTTGTGGTGGGTGAAATTCAGGGTCTCCTGGATCAGGCGACGCTCCGCCTCCGCCACGCTGAGGCCCGCCCTCAGGGTCAGGCCGTCGTCCCCCGCAGCCCTTAGGGGGCGGCCGAAGTCTGGAGAAAGGTGTTCCTTCGTCAAGGCATCACCTGACACGGTAAGCACCGCGCGCTCCAACGTGTTGCGTAGTTCGCGGACATTCCCAGGCCAGGAATAACGCCGGAACAATTCCAGCACGTCGTCGGCGACGAACTTCACGGCGCTACCGTGCTTGCGGTTCAAGTCCCCCAAGAGGGCGGCCGTCAATTCGGGCAAATCCTCCAGGTGATCGCGCAGGGGCGGCATGTTGATCTGCACCACGTTGAGGCGGTAGTACAGGTCGCTGCGCAACTGCCCCTTGGAGACAGCCTCTTCGGGAACTTTGTTGGTGGCGGCGAGTACCCGGACGTCGACCGAGATCTCGCTCTTACTCCCCAGGCGGCGTACCTTCGAATCCTCGAGAACGCGCAGCAGTTTCGCCTGCGTGGCCATCGGCATCTCGCCGATCTCATCGAGCAGCAAAGTGCCGCCGTCGGCCAGCTCGAAACATCCGGCGCGACGCTCCATGGCACCGGTGAACGCGCCTCGCTCGTGCCCGAAAATCTCGCTCTCCATGAGGGACTCGGGAATGGCGGCGCAGTTTACAGCCACGAAGGGCTTCACGCTCCTGGGGCTGAGCTCATGGATGGTCCTCGCTGCCAACTCCTTCCCCGTGCCGCTTTCTCCCGTGATTAGCACCGGTGCGCTTGCGGGCGCAACCTGGGAGATCAGCGATAGGGCCTGCTGCATGGATTTCGACTGGCCCAACAGACTCCCAAGGATGCCCGCGTCACGCAGGCGACGATGGGCGATCTCCAGTTTGCGGTCATCTTCGCACTTTTGCAGGCAGTTTCGTAACTCCACCTGCAGACGGTTGGGATCCAGGGGTTTCTCAAGGAAATTGTAAGCACCAAGCTTGGTCGCCTCCACGGCTTCTTCAATGGTGCCCTGACCGGTCAGAATAATAAACGCGGCTGTGTTCCCTGCCTCGCGAAGCTTCTTCAGGAGCTCCATGCCTCCCATAACCGGCATGCGAAGATCGGAGATCACCACCACAGGGTCAAAGGTAGACAGCTTCCCTAGCGCCTCCTCACCGTCGGCGGCGGTCTCGGTTTCGTAGCCCCAGTGCTTCAGAAGAGTCGCCAACCCCTCCCTCTCAGGCGCTTCGTCTTCCACGACGAGGACACTGGCATTTCGATTCACCGGCCCACCCCTTCCCTGAGCGCACGAGCCACTGCGGCTCCCTGAAGACCAAACGGGGTCACCCTCGTCGTACCTGTCCCCAGTTATGAGCCTTAATCCATCTTTCAACTATTATAACGAACAGGAGGGATACGTTGAACCCCGAAAAACAAGCCCGTTGCCCCAGGGTAGTCTGCGGCTCTCCACACTCCTGAAACGGTCCTAATCCTCATCCTGCGCCCCAGGCACCCCCCAACAATCTTGGAATCCCTCTGCGTTCGGAGCCATCGACTCGGCGGAAAGAGGTCACCACATATCTCGCACCGCGGGATTGGCGCGGCCCGAGCGGCCCGCGGTGAATCCTTAATGGTACGATCACATTCTAGCTACATGTTTGTTTTCTGACACATTCCGGTTTTGTTCGGAAGACTGGTGTCAGCCCCCGAGTCTGAAGCCTCAGAAAAAGTCACGAGATTTGCCGCACCCTGCCCTTGATTTTCTGTGAGACTAACGGACCCCCTCGTCGGCGCTTTCGACTGCCCCGCTTGCTTCATGGTCCTCACTTCCCTTCCCCCTGCGCCGGTCACAACCCAGCCTAACGCGGTCATAGGCTATTTGTAAAGGCTAGATTATTGGCAAGGAACCGTCCCGAAACGCTAGCCTACTAAGTTCCCGAGTCAAGGGAATTCTGTGACTAATTTCTCCCTGGTGCCGCAGTGGGCCGTGGGTCGTGGTAGCCACCGTCAGCGCTTTTCTGACCGTGGGTTCGCAGTGTGAGACGATGGAGTGTGTCGCACATTCGTCGCCTGCGCTCAATCCGGTGCGCAAGGGGCTGGTGAGCAAGCCAGGGCAGTGGCGTTGGTCGAGCCACAACAATTTCTCTCTCAACCTCGGGGTTTGTGGGATTCAGGTTGATTACGTCGGTCTTTCAGAGCAATACAGGGTGTGATTTAACGGAAAAAGCCCACGGTCGCGCTCACTGCGGTTATCCAGCTACAGGCCTACGTGGCCCCAGAACAAAAGCGCCCCGCCGAAGCGGGGCGCAGCTTGGGATTAGTTTGCGTTTTCCATCCAGGAGCGTAGAGCTAGAAGATGATCTTCGCCCCCAATTGGATGATGCGGGAATTGTTAGGATTGCTCGCACCCGTGACCCGGCCGAAGTTGCTGGAAGCGAAGTTTCCGTTCGTGGAACCGAAAACCGAGCCTGCACCGCCGGGGGTGGCGGTGAACTGGGTGTGGTTCCAGAGGTTGAAGAATTCGAAGCGCAGTTCGAGCTGCGCTTTTTCCCCGTGGAGCGGCGTGACCTTATGCAAGGCCCAATCGAAGTTGTTGACGCCGGGTCCGTGGAAGAAATTCCGGCCGGCATTGCCCAGGGTGAACGGGGCCGCCGCGGAGAAGCTGGCAGGATTGAAGTAGTGGTTCGGTCTACTGCTGCCTGCGCCCGTGGGGCTTGTGTATGTGAGCACACCGTCACGCGCATTGAAGACCTGGATCGGAGCCACGGTGTTCGGGCGGTCCCAACACGAATAGAACTCAAAGGAAAGGTCGCAGGTTGCAGAGGGCGCGCTGCTATTGCCGACCGTTATTGGGAAGCCGGATTGGAAGGTGGTGATGCCGCTCATCTGCCAGCCGTTCGCTAAGACACCGGCGACGCCGGAATGCCATCGGCTGGGGATGTAATACGTATAACTGATCACAAAGCGCTGCCGCGCGTCGAATTCGGAATCACCGTAGTTGGCAGCGGCGTTGAACGGGTCGTACCCACGCACACCCGAGTACCCCAGATCTTCAAAACTGGAGGCACCGTCCAGAGAGTGTGACCAGACATAGCTCGACTGCAAGGCCAGGCCGTGAGTGAACTTCTTCGACAGAGACACTTGTAAAGCGTTGTAGTTCGAGTTCACGAACGTCCCCTGTTGGCCGACGGAGCCGAAAACCAGCACACCAT
>DATJKY010000895.1:0-2298 GCA_035490955.1 Terriglobia bacterium
GGCGATCGAGCAAGAGCTGACACGTGCAATGATTGCCTGCCTTGCCGAGCCTACTGCGTTGGAGAACTGTCGTCCGGCTCGTCAGGCGGTTATGCGCCGGTTCCACCAAGTGATCGAAGCAAATCAGGATTCGCCGCTTTATCTAGGAGATATCTGTGCAGCCGTTGCCGTATCCGAGCGGACACTCCGTAACCTATGCTCGGAATATTTGGTTCCTCAGCGGGAACTGTGGGTATGAATGAGTGGTTGGAAGGTAGCGCGGCACCGGCTGACACATTCAATTGTGTCTTGGCCACGCGGATCGCGGTCAAGCCCGGCGCCTTCGGCGCCCCGCTGGGCGGCTACGGGGCTTGACCGCGACACGCATGGCCAAGAGTTTGGTATTGGTGCCATCAATGACATCCTTGGTTCGTTGCCTTCCACCGACGCCCATGCTCTCGGAGGTTGTCAGGAAGTGGAAGAGCTTGCGACAGGTCGTGTCAAACGAGCGTTGTTCGGCTTCCGATTGGTGATGAGAGAGTAGCGGCCCGCCGTCATCGCTGATGAGGTTGAGGACGACCCGCTCGATCGGTCGCTTGCGGAGGGCGCTGTCCATCTGCAGCTCTCTAACGACCTCCCCGCCAAGCGACCAGATGTTGTCGCGGTGTTGGCGCAAGGTTTTGCGCGATAGTTTGCAATCCAACAAGTCGCGGAGAAACGGCTTGAAGTATTCCACCATCTGCTGGCCGGGGGGAATGTCGCGCGCTTCATATGACCAGCTGCGTGGCCACTCATCGAGGTCCGGACAGTAGGCCCTCAGGGGATCGGTGGTAGGCTGTTGCTCGGGTAGGCTTTCATCCCCATCGGCCACTTTCTTGGGTTCTGCTGTCATGCGGCTGATCTCCCTGCTGAACCATTATCAGCGTTACCCGGGTTTCGTGTATGAGAACGCCCGGCTGTGCCGCGAAAGCCAAACCATCGAGATTTCTGTGCGTCCCCGTCGTCGATCGCGGCCGGTTTGCTCGGGCTGTGAACGACCGGCAACCGCCTACGACCACCTCAGCCTGCGTCGGTTCGAGTTCGTGCCGCTGTGGGGCTGCATGGTGGTCTTGCTGTATCATATGCGGCGCGTCGACTGCCGCACCTGTGGAGTTCGAGTTGAAACGGTCCCCTGGGGCGTCGGCAAGCACCAGCTGACCAAGGCGTACATGCTATTCCTGGCGCACTGGGCGCGAAAACTGTCTTGGCAGGAGACCGCTCGGTCGTTCCGAAGCTCTTGGGAGAAGGTATGTCAGTCGGTCGAATATGTCGTGCAGTGGGGTCTCGAACACCGACAGTTAAGTCCGATCGCGGCCATCGGCGTCGATGAGATCCAGTATGCACGCGGCCACAAATACCTGACCTTGGTCTATCAGATCGAGCAGCAGTGCACCCGCCTCTTGTGGATCGGACGCGAGCGGACTACCTCGAGCTTCGAGGGGTTCTTTACACTGATCGGTGAAGAATTGGCGAAAAAGATCGAGTTTGTCTGCTCAGACATGTGGCAACCATACCTGACGGTCGTCCGGGAACGGTGCAGTCAGGCGATCCACATCCTCGATCGCTTTCACATTGTCGCCAAGATGAACGCCGCACTGGACCAGGTGCGCGCCGTCGAGGCACGCCGGCTGGTGCGCGATGGCTACGAGCCGGTCCTGAAGAAGACCCGTTGGTGCGTCCTGAAGCGCAAGGCCAACCTAACCGAGCACCAACGCTTCCGCCTGCGCGATCTATTACGCTACAACCTGCAGACGGCACGAGCCTATCTGCTCAAGGAAGATTTCCAACAACTGTGGGACTACCAATCTCCGCAATGGGCAGGAAAGTTTCTGGACGATTGGTGTGCCCAAGTCATGCGCTCCCGCATCGAGCCAATGAAGAAGGTCGCCAGGACACTACGCGCGCATCGCGCGCTGCTGCTCAACTACTTCCGTGCCAAGAAACAGCTCTCCAGCGGGGTGGTCGAGGGTCTCAACAACAAGGCAAAACTGACCATGCGAAAGTCCTTTGGCTTTCGCACCTTCCGCGTCACCGAAATCGCCTTATACCATGCACTTGGCAGGCTGCCAGAACCTGACGTCGCCCACAGATTCTACTGACGAGGCTCTTTCTTTAGCGCCGATCTCGCCATCACGCCGCCTCAGTCGCGGCGAAATTAGTGCCCTAGGCGGGAACACCGCCCCGGATGCTCCCGTCGGGGGAGAACGGCCATGCCAACCCTTCATCCTGGTTTCATCGTCGCCTTTGTTGCGGCAGTTCTCACTGCCGGTGCCAGCCTCC
>DATJKY010000896.1:0-6042 GCA_035490955.1 Terriglobia bacterium
CAATGCCAAAAGCGCTAGTTCGAGCCGCTGCCCGTCGTCGCCATCTCCGACGCGTACTTGGGGGTGCTGATATAACCGGACACCTTGTCCTGTTCCACCTTGTTCACCACCAACTCGTTGAAGCCCTTCTGCCCGCCCACCGAGAAGAAAATCGGCTCGTCAATGGTACGGCCGTTCTTCTGGATCTCCATGTCATCGGCCAGCAGGTTAAGGTTGAACTGGTGGCGCTTGGCGTTCGTCTTCTTCAGGAGCAATCCAACGCCGGCCACGGTCTGCTGCTGGTTGCGCGTCAGGCTGAACTCGTAGTAGTTGCGCTGACCTATCTTGCGCAGTGTCTCGATGTCGTCGTGGTTGCGTGCGATCAGTGTCCCGAGTTCGCTGCGCGCCATGCCGAGATCGGAGGTCAACGTACCCACGGTCTTCCTTGTGCTGTCGAGGTCGGACTTAGTGGAAGAAACATCCTGGCTTAGGGCACCCACTTGCTGCTCGTCAGCCTTCTGCGCGATCTGTTGCTTCAAGTCATCAGCTTGTTGTTCCTGTTGCTGCTGAAGGTCCGCCACCATCTTGCGCGCCCGCCCTAGCTCTCTACCGGTGGAGCCCATGCGTTTCGAAGCGGTGTCGAGCTCAAACTTGAGCGCGTTCAGTTGCTGGGCGTTGGAGTTCTCCAGGGCGGTCAGCTTGCCGGAGAACTCGTCCGTGAGCTTGGCGGCCAACTGCTGATGGTCGTGGCGGTCCTCTGTTTGCATCAAGGAATGCAGCGAACTGATTTTGTTGAACGCGGCGATTTCGCCGATCACAAGCAGCGCGAGAGCGGCGGCAATCACGATAAACCAGGTCATGTGGCGGTCGCCCCCCACCGTCACAACCCTTTCCTTACTGTCGTATGGGACTTCGTCTATGGCCATGGCCGGAATCTCCTTTAGCTTTGTACCCCTCTCTCAAGAGCACGAGCAAGTGATGTGCCTAACTGTCTCGATTGATCCATTCACTTAAAAAGACAGGAGATACGGGCAATACGTCTGTGACACCCGTCTGAGTCGGCATATAAATTTTGCGGGGGACATGGCAAAAAGTCCGCTCTTCTCATCTCTCGTGTGTCCCGTATGGTGGATCCTGCAGGGCTACTTATAATAGTTAGGCTTGATCACAACCGCCTTTACGCAACCTGTACTCAGCCATTCGAGCTAATGATGCTGGCTCGTGTTGGGTCCGCCGGGGCCGTCATCGTGGGTCCCATCCTGGGGCGGAGGGTTTGGTTGGGCGGGTTCAATTGGAATGGGGATTTTGAACTGGAAGAATGATGCGGGAATCGCGGCATCCGACGTAATCAAGATCTCCGGGTACGGCTGCGGTTTCTCGGCGGCCGGTTGCCCGGGCGCGTCCGGCTTTAGACCAGCAGCCTTAACGGAGGCGGTAGTGTGCGAGGTTGTCCTTTTCCTCAGACCCACAAGATCGAGCGCTCGTTCGGGCTCCGGATTGCTCATGAACCACTGCCAGACGTTGCCAGTGCGCAGGTTCTCAGCGCTAAGCAGCGTGATGCCCACGTCGATGCCAATTGCGTACTGGCTTACCCAACCGGTGGTGGGATTGAAAGCGTCGGCAAAGCCATAGCGGCCATAAATCTTCTTACCAAACTGCACCAGCATAGTGCGCAGAGCGGGAATGCAGATATCTGGAGCAAACATCAGTGAGCCGGCCGCTGCGCTCGGGACCACCGTGCCGTCAATTCGGGGATCCTGCGGCGAGGCGCCCCAATTCGTATAGCCCTTACTGCTGTCTGAAGCGGTCAAGCCCCATACGTTCGCATTGTAGCCAGGAAACTTCTGCGAGAGGCTGTTGCTAAAGGCCTGTTGTTGGGCGCGAGTTGCCGCCACGGCATTCGCGAAATAGTCCACGCGCGGAACGAAAGCTTCTTGCGGTGAAGCCGGTGTCTGTACCCGATCACGGAGATCGACCCAGGCTTGCGAATACTGCTGGACGAAGAGCGGACCGCTGCCCACGTAAGTGTAGCCGCCCACATCTTGCACAGGAAGCTTCCAGGCGTACCAGGTGTCGGGCGAAATAGGATGTGTGGGTGAGCCAATCGCGAGCAGGTAGAGGATCATAAGCTCGCTATAGGTGTCCCAGCGATAACGCAGGAAACCGCTTTCCGGCGTCCAGCCGTGCGAAAAATAAGCTTGGCTGCCGTCCATCATCCAGGGGAAGTCCACGCGCTCGTAAATGGCCGTCGCAAGCCTAACGATTTGCCGGTCGTCGCCGAAATACTGGCGTGCCGTCAGAACGCCGGCTAGCAGCAGGGCCGTATCAATCGAGGAAACTTCGCTATTCCACCGTCGCTCGCCGGTCGTGGGATCCAAGTAATGGTAAAACCAGCCGTGCTCCTCCGGAGCCCGATCGGTAAAATAGACCAACGCGGCCAACACCCGCTCGCGGGCCATTTCCCGGCTGATCCAGCGGTGGTCAGCAGCAATGCAAAACGCCGTCAATCCAAAACCGGTGGCGGCAATGCTGGCCACGCGCACGTGGTTAGGGTTGTCTTCGGGCTCGCCGTCGGTCCGCGCCCGGTCGGCCACGAGACCGGTACTAAGGTCTGTCTGATCCCAGAAATAGCGAAAAGAGCGGCGAGAAATGTCATCGAGGAGGTCGGTATCTCCCTTGGAAAGGCCCGGCAGCGCCGTCGACCCGGCCACTTGGGGTCGGGCCCCAAGCGCCGGACGAGCACCTGTCAGCAAGGCACAGGACAACACGCAGAGTGCGCCTACCAGCGCGCGCCCGAAAGAGCAAAAAATGGAGATCGCGGCCGGGAACGAATGAACGACAGATGAAAGTCGGCAGTCTTCCCCACCCCGCCCAAGCGGCATCATTCGCGATTCAGAAACCATTAATTGGGACTCGCCAGTGCGACCCTAATATCGGTACCAAGACATGAGAGGCAGAATAGCAAAAACCCTCGTCCTCAGCCCACGCCAGTTCCTCTCGGCCCCTGGCGACTTTAAGTATATTTGATGCTCGGTGCGTTCCTGCAGGTTACCTACGATCGTTGGCTAATACGACCCAATATTCCATTCGCGCCAGCTCTTGGACAAGGGCATGTGACCCCATAACGCGAACGGCCGGTTTACCCCACAGGCCGCGAAGTACGGGGTTCCACACGTAAGTCAACGCACTTGAACCCGCTTGCCCGTCCCGGAACTGGCCTCGCTGGCCCGAATAATGATTTTGCTACTACTGCAACCAAAAGTCAAGAGTTTTATTTTAACTGCCTGCGAACTTGATTTTTCAAGGTGTCTTTAGGAAGTAACGGCGCGGCCATTCCAACGGAAGTTCACTCGGCCCTAAACACCGAGTAAACGAGCTCGTACATAAATTGGCGCGAACAACCTTTTTGTATCATATCAGGGCACGACTTCAGTCGTCCCGGAAGGGGACGTGACCCCCCGGCTTTAGAGACTGCGAAAAAACGCTGTTCAGGGCCTGAAGGACGCTTGGCGGCGATGCAAAGCACTCAGTCCTCTTGAGTTTCACAAAGCGGGAGCGATCCGCGCCAATGGTGCGGGGAAGTTTCTCGTGCAATAGCCGCTCGGTTGCGGCGACCATCGGCTCCGCGTGAAACAGGTTTTGTATCGTGGAGCCACAGAGCAGGTTGCAGACGGACAGAAGAATCATCCCCTGATGATGAGCCATCCAGCAACGCACCAGTTCATAGCCGTCTGATTTTAGAGCTCGGGCTGGGCCAAAATCCGCCGCTTCATAGTAGCCCAGTGGCCCCTGCCAGCCCATCTGATTCATGAGCCGGAGATTCTCAACTGCGCCGGAAGCGTTGACAGCCAGAGCAAGGAACGACGCATATGGCGATACCACAAGACCGCCCTGCATCGTAGGTCGGAGGGCCAGGGTGCGCAGACCGAAGGCGTGGTACTGATAATGACCGGCGCTGTCTCTTTCGCTGTAGGCTGATTCCGAGATTCCCCACGGGATGTGCTTTGCCTTCGACACTCTTCGCTGACAATGCACTGCCGAACGCAGGCTGTGGTCAAGGAGTGTGTTAGGGTAGGTTCTCATCCACAGGGTAGGCATAAGATATTCGAACATGGTTCCTGACCACGACAGAAGGACGCGCTTGCCATCACAGACGGTGTGTCCGCGTCCCAGGTACAACCAACTCTCCTCAGGCACATCGCCCTTGGCGATAGCGACAAAGGCGGCGGCCCGCGCCTCGGATGCGAGTAAGTCGTAAGAGCTCTCCGCAAGATGACTTCGCGTTACATCATAACCAATCGACAGGACCTTCCTCTTGGCGTTATACAAAAAGCTGAAATCCATCTGATGAGCCAGAGTGTCAGCTTCCTGCGCGACCACGCGAAGCCTCTGGCAAAGGCTTTCCGTCTCTCGAATGCATCCTGGAATCAGCGATTGAATTGATTCTGCCAACAGTGCGGTTCGCCTGTCCGCGCGTTCATCCTTACAGATCGCCTCCAGCCGCCTACCCAGGGCCCGGAGGAAATCCGGCGAAGAGATCAATGTCAGGTGATTCGTGTCGCTGGAAAGACCCAGCTCACGGCACTCAAGCAGCTCGCGATACTCGGGTAGCAACCACGGCGTCAGGACTTCTCCGGTCTTGCGCAGATTGGCCAGCCGCAAACATGTCTCCTCGACCCACGATCGAAGCTCCATCTCCCCTTGTGTGTGGCGCAATACCGCCTCATGAAGCTGCAAGAGCGTCTGTTCCAAGCGAGGCAGGGATCGAAGCGAGGTCGCCTCTTCCTCCTGCCGGCCAAGGCATGCGTTCAGTTCCTCGATTGCCGCGGCAATTTCCGGCTCAGATCTTCCCCCTGCCAGCTCGACAACGAGCCTCAGATGGTCTTTGATTCCTTGCCACACGCTCGTCCCCAAAAGGGGACGTTCGGGTATCTGGAGGCAGCCTTGCTTCAGCGTCCACAAACAGCAGGCCAGGTTCCCGTTGTCGACGGTCGAAACGAACCGTGGTTCGAGGGGCTGCAGGCTGCGAATATCGTACCAGTTAAAGAAGTGGCCACGATATCGGGCGAGGCGGCGCGCGGTCGCCAAGCTATTCTCACTCTCACTGACAAACTCGCTCAGGCTCAAGTAGCCGAATTCGTACGCCGCAAGGCGCGCCGTGAACAAGAGACCGACATTGGTGGGCGACGTCCGTTGCATCGCCGCCGCAAGGTCTTGTTGGAAGTTATCCGGTATCAGCCAATTGCTTTCGGCATTGCTGAAGGTGCGAAAGAAACGCCACGTCCGCAACGCACTTTGACGCAAGAAGTCCTTATCGTGTTCAGGGATCTGGCTGCTTCCGGCGCGCAGAGGCCTGTCCAACCATTGAGCAACGGCTCCCGAGCAGGCCCACAGCACCAAAACGGGTGAAGCCACGAGCAAGGCCTGGGGGCGGAAGACGATAAGAAGCGCCGCAATGAGCAGCGAAACTATGGGGGTCCAAACAAGGTAAAGGTCAACCCGAGCCCTCTTTTTGGCTTGGATCTCTGACTCGGCCGCTGTCTCCCACTCCAGAAGCTTCCGGCCGGTAATCATCACACGCACCATCGTTCGAACGATGGCGTCGAGTGTCACCAGGGCCTGGTGTGCCAGAAAAGCCAGCATCATGAAGACGCTGACCTGTTCGGCGATGAAGGCATCGCCGGTGCCGGTGAGTATGCCTAGTAGATTCTCGACCGACCGCACACTTGACAGTGACAACAGCAGCCGGACGTAGGCTGGAATCAACAGTAAGACGAGGACTGCAACGGTCCAATGGGCCGGACCTCCAGGCAGGAAGAACCAGCCGGCCAGAAGCAGCACGAGGGTGGCGCTGTCAAGCAAACTACGTCGCAAGTTATCCAGGATTTTCCACTTCGAGATGATGCTGATCGGGTTCGGTACCCTCTCACCTGCGTAATGCGGCACGCGCGGAAGCAGCCACCGCACGATCTGCCAATCTCCGCGCACCCATCGGTGCTTTCGCCGGCTGTAAGCGCTGAAGTGGGAGGGATAATCGTCGATGACCTCAAGGTCAGAAATCAA
>DATJKY010000897.1:0-8453 GCA_035490955.1 Terriglobia bacterium
CAAGAGCCGTTGGACCCCACACCGGTGAACTCGGGGAACATGTTCATCAAGCCCATGTTGAAGGCCTGTTGTTCCGGCATGTTTGGAACCTATCTTACTGGGCCAGAGCGCCGGGCGCTTGTTCCACCCGCTCACTGCTCAGCTCAGGAAACAGGGCATATTTAGCACGCGTCAGCAGGCGTTTGCGGCATGGGGAAGCCACGTTGCACTTTCTGATCAAAGTAGGGGATCTGCATGGAGCGGAACTATCGGATTATCTCAAAAAGTTGCCGGTTACCATTCCGCAGTGTAACATGGGTGGTTGACCATGTCGCGTCATAGGAATGGGTGAAACCTCAGAGGGTACTCGCCGCTCGGCCGCGAGTCGGGGTCTGCTGGGCAGTCTGGGAAACTCGCAACCTGTAGTTCAAGGCTGGGCCGTCCCGGTCCGCGGGACCGCGAGCCTTTCCGCACCATTGGCAATGCATCCGCTCCTAAGCATGAAATTAGGACTACGCTTCGACTTGGCTCAGCGCCCTGAGCTCGGCGAAGGGCAACCCTCGGTCGCCACCGGCGAAGAGGGTGTCCCGCGAAGCGGGACGGGTGAGGGGTTTGCAGGGCATTTTCAGGAGGCGGCAAGGCCGCGATTTTTTCACCCTTCGTGGGCCCTGGACAGTTGGGCTTTATGAAGAATGTCTCGCATGCTGAAGCTTTGCTCCGTATCCAGGAGGCCCTGCGCTCCGCAGTGGCCGCCGTAACGCAGTTCGTTCCTGGAAATGTTGAGGCGAGTTACAAGGCCGGCCAGGATCCGGTAACCGAGGCGGATCGGGTTGCGAATGACGTGCTTAGGGAAGTACTCGTCCGAGACGGAGAAGGCTGGCTTTCCGAGGAGAGCGTCGATGACAAACAGCGCCTGGGGAGAGAACGAGTCTGGGTGGTCGATCCCCTGGACGGGACACGCGAATTCGTGGCGGGGATTCCCGAATGGTGCGTCTCCGTGGCCCTGGTTGAACAAGGGCGCGCGGTCGCGGGAGGCATTTGCAACCCGGCGACGGGCGAGCTGATTCTTGGCTCGCTCGAAACCGGGGTCACACTCAACGGCCAGACGGTGCGGGCCAGCCAAAGAGCGAGTCTGGCCGGGGCGCTGGTGCTGGCCAGCCGCAGCGAGGTGAACCGCGGAGAATGGGACCGTTTCCGGAGTGCCTCGTTCACCATCCGACCCCTGGGATCGGTAGCGTACAAGCTGGCGCTGGTGGCAGCCGGCGTGGCCGATGCTACCTGGACCCTGGTCCCGAAACATGAGTGGGATGTGGCCGCAGGAGTGGCGCTGGTTGAGGCGGCCGGCGGCTTTGTGCACGATCTGCGGAGCGCTCCGGTAAAGTTTAACAGCGCGTCTGCCCTTCTTTCCGGCCTGGTCGCTGGTGGACCCAAGCTGAGGGCCCCTATCGCCTCCACTTTGGATTTCCGATTTCAGATTGAACAGTGGGGGTAGCAGCGTACGCACGGCGTTAATCCAAGATCCAAAATCGAAAATTGATTTCAGGAGCTTTCCGAAGATGCACGATCACCTCAATCCGCCGCATGGCGGAGAGCTTGTAAACCTTTTGGCAACAGCCGATCGTACTTTCGGGCTTCAGAGCGCCTCGCGGGACTGGCCGTCGTGGGACCTGACCCCTCGCCAGCTCTGCGACTTGGAACTGCTTTTGAACGGTGGTTTTTCGCCTTTACGCGGCTTTATGTCACGACGCGACTACGAGGGCGTGTGCTCGAAAATGCGCTTGGCCAACGGGCTTCTGTGGCCGATTCCGATTAACCTGGACGTGACGGAGGAATTCGCGAAAAAGCTGGAGCCTAACCGGACGATCGCTTTGCGAGACCCTGAGGGGGTGATGCTTGCCGCCCTCCACGTAGAGGAGGTTTGGCAACCGGACAAGCTTGCCGAAGCACAGTCGGTGCTTGGGACCACGACCCTGGGTCATCCCGGCGTCACCTACTTGCTCAAGGAGGCGGAGCGGTGGTATGTGGGAGGGCGGCTGGAGGGCATCCGCCATCCCGTGCACTATGATTTCCGTAATCTGCGTCGCACACCGGCGGAGTTGAGGGCCGAGTTCATCCGCCTGGGCTGGCGGCGCGTAGTGGCCTTTCAGACTCGCAACCCGATGCATCGCGCACACCAGGAGCTGACGTTGCGGGCGGCGAAGAGTGTTAGCGCCAACTTGCTGATTCACCCGTCCGTGGGCATGACCAAACCGGGAGACGTTGAGTACTATGTGCGCGTCCGCTGCTACGAGGCGCTTCTTTCGAAATACCCCAAAGACTCGGTGAAATTGAACCTCTTGCCTCTGGCCATGCGCATGGGTGGCCCGCGCGAAGCCGTCTGGCACGCCATCATCCGCAAAAACCACGGTTGCAGCCACCTTATTGTAGGGCGGGACCACGCTGGACCGGGCAATGACATCGACGGCAAGCCAATTTACGGACCTTACGACGCACAGGAATTGCTGCGCCAGTACGAGAAAGAATTGGGCGTCACCATGGTGCCGTTCCAGATGATGGTCTACCTGGAAGACGAGGACACCTATGTTCCTGATGACGAAGTGCCCGACGGGGCGCGCACGCTGAACATCTCCGGTACTGAGTTGCGGCGGCGTTTGGCCGAGGGACGCGAGATCCCTTCCTGGTTTACTTTTCCGGACGTCGTGCGCGAATTGCAGCGCAATTACCCACCCCGGCACCGGCAAGGATTCACCTTGTTTTTCACAGGCCTTTCCGGATCGGGAAAATCCACTATCGCTAACGTGCTCCGAGTCAAGTTCCTGGAAATGGGCGGGCGCCCGGTCAGCTTGCTGGACGGTGATATTGTGCGGAAACACTTGTCATCGGAGTTGGGGTTCTCCAAGGAGCACCGTGACATCAACATCCGTCGCATCGGCTTTGTGGCGTCAGAGATCACCAAAAATGGTGGCATTGCTCTCTGCGCTCCGATTGCCCCCTACGATTCGATCCGCAAAGAAGTGCGGGCTATGATCCAGCCCTACGGCGGATTCATTCTGGTTCATCTGGCCACACCAATCGAGACCTGCGAAGCCCGCGACCGCAAGGGCCTCTACGCCAAGGCGCGAGCCGGCCTGGTGAAGGAATTTACCGGCGTCTCTGACCCCTACGAGGTTCCTGTCGACGCGGAAGTGATCCTCGATACCACGGACATGACTCCCGAAGAGGCGGCGCAAGAGATCTTTCTTTACCTCGAACGCGAGGGTTTCATTGGCGCCAGCGGCCAGGATGGGCAGCCATCGACGACGCTGGCTGCAGGCTAGTGTGCCGCCTGGCCTAGTTGTTGACCATAAGCGCCCCGGGGGGCGGTCCTTGATCTCGCTGGTTGCTGTCCTGAAATTTTATTATTGACAAGTTAATAATCTGTGATATACTCAGTCTTTGGTACAGACCCATGGGGCGCCGGGACACGCTATCGCTTATAAAAAAACGATCTCCTTTGGGTTTTCAACCTTTGCTCCGGCGTGAAGCGTTTGCGGGGAAGCACCTCCGAACGCCGCAAATCGGCACGGTCAGGTGTATCTTGTCCGTCAGGCCGCAGGTCATAACGGAAATTCCGGCTGAGCAGCGCGCTTTGAGAGGGCCGCTAGCTTAGGCTATGCTCCGCAGCAACACGACTTCGACAGGAGGGTACGATTATGGCATTAGCCAGACAGGTGATCACCTCGCTCCTCCACGATGGAACAGATATGCTCGGAACCAAGAGCCTGGCCGTCAAGATTGCAGATGAGAGCATCGTTTCCGGTTCCCTGCTCACGGTGGAGAGTAACCATTTCTGCGTATTGAAATCGCGCGGCGCCGTGTTGAATGTCTATGAGACAGGACAGTACGCCCTCAACACTCCCGACAAGCCCCTCCTCGGTTCGATTGCGCAAGGGTTCTTCGGCGGCTCCTCACCGTGGGTTTTCGAGGTCATTTACGTCAACCGATCCAAGCTGCTGATCCGTAGCGAGGGGGTAGCCACCAGCGAAGAGATGGCCGAGATGGCCTACCAGGTGGACTACTATATCCACGTCGACACCAAGGAGGCCGCACTCCAGCTGATTACGCATTTACCTTTTAACGGCTACGTGATTGACACGAAAGAAGTATCCGATTACGCGGGGCCAGCCATCGAGCAAGCGATCAACCAGGTTGTCCAAGTGACGAAGATGGAAGACATCAATGAACACATCAATGAAATTCGCGAGTTGGTGAAGAGCCATCTTTCCGACTTTCTGAAAACGTACGGCATTACCCTCAATGATGTGAAGATTCTTATCATGCCGAAGGACGAGCGCATGCGCGAGTTAATCTCGCTGCAGGCCATCGGTCTTAGCCCGCTCCAAGCGGTGCGCTACTATCTGGCATTGCGGATGGCTGAAAAGGGCTTGGTCTCCGCCCCGAACGCCGCAACCGGCCAGCCCTTCAGCATCGGTGGTCCCGCGGCCGGAGTCTATGAACTCGGCCCCGAGACAGGCTTGCCGGGAGAAAAGTGATGTCCGGTTCTCGATTTTATCACGCCGGCCCCCTACGGCAGATTGCCACCAACCTGTTCTATGGCTGGGGCTACAACTTTTACCGGGTCGAGAACCAGTTGCGTGCCGACGACCAGCTTGTGCGCAGCAAAGCCGCCGGGCTGCTCGGTACGGCGATGGCCAGCGTAAGCGACGCCGAAACGGAATACCGCCGTGAGTTCCTCCCCGCACCTTCCCGGCAGAAGCCCTTTCCGGATGCTGAGGCGATGGCGGCAGCCGGGCGCCTGGAGCGGCTGGCGGGGGCGATCGGTGCGCTAGAAGCCTTGATTCAGCAACAGCCTGTTCCTGAGAATGATCGTATGACCCAACGCTACCGTCAGGAATCACCCACACTCAAGCGCCTGATCCATTACGATGAGCAGCTCGTGGGTCAGTGCGACCTCCTGCGATCCATGGTGAACGGGAAGAATGGCCCCTCGATCCTCAAGGGCCTACAAGATCTGGAGGGCGGATTGGAAGCCATTCGCGCTACCCTGCAAAGTCGAGAAGCTGTTCTGCTCGACCGTGCACCATACATAGTTGGTGAACGCCCCTGAATTCTCTGGCATTTGCGGTCCCGGTGCCGTCAAAGGCAAACTTCAAAAAGCGAAAATCAGATAAGAAAGAACATCTCGGCTCCTGTTTGCCCTGGATTAGAAGTTCTCCAGGATGTCGGTAACCAGTGTTCTTGCCAAATCGCGCGACAGGCGGTCGAGGGCGGGCTGACTCTCAGGGAAGGTCGACGGGTTCGGTTGGCTTAACTGGTACTCCTCGCGGAAAATAAAATTGGAGTTGGAGAACACCGTCTTGTGGCTGTGAAGGTCCACGAGTTGGACGTTGGCTGTGACCTGAATCTGCATAGTGGTGGCGCGGCCCGTTGTCAGATCGTAGGTAACCACGCCGGAGCGCACATCCTTCACCGTACCTTTCAATACGGCGTCCGCCCCGGACGGGTCAGGCGTGACGCGAAACTTGGTTCGCTCGATAAACTCCTGGGTCACGGCCCGGGTGAGCTGTTGCTCGATACGAAACTGCCGGGTGTCGTTCTCGAAAGCCGGCACAGCAATAGTCTTGATGTCCGGAGGCAAGCGGTCGCCACGCCCGGCGACGTGGTAGCCGCACGCCGCCCAAAGCAGTAGGCAGTAGGCGGTAGCCAGTAGGCGGATAAAGCCCGAATTCGGGGTTCGGGTCTCAGGGTACGGACCAAGCGCTCGACCACTTAATCCCGGAATCACCCCGTCACCCCGTCACTCCCTTTAATCAATGATTCCGCGATCTCCACAGCATTTTCGGCTGCGAGGCGGAGGCTATCCACAGCCGCCCAAATCCACACGCCCGCCGGGTGCCCGCCATCGACGCTGATGGCATCCAGCAGGATGCTGCTCGACCCCGTCACTTCTACCTGCGAGGGCGCTTGCTCGGCCGAGCGGCGCACCTGCACTCGCTCGCCGGCCAAAACCTGACGGAGCTTCTCCGCTGCCACGGGGTGAGAAGTTTCCACATAGAGTGAGAGTGCCACGGAGTAAAACACCGGCGCCTGCAGCAAGCGCAGCGCGGGCAGGGGTGCCCGATCCCCAAGATACTGCCGCAACTGGCGACGGAGGCGGTCCTCGAGATGCTGGAGGCTCCCACGTGCGGCGCGCCCGATGCGCGGCAACAGGTTGAACGCGATCTGGGCGCCAAAAACCGCTTGCGGGGTTTTCTGAAAGCTGAGCAGGTTGACAGTCTGCCTCTGCAGTTCCTCAATGGCCCGCGGGCCGATCTCGGAGGCGGGCATGAAAGCCTGCGCCACGGCTCCCTTCAATGGGACCAGTTCCGCCAGAGGAAGAAGAAGACTGCTGATGACGATGGTGACGGGGTGGGGGGCAACAATCACCCTGGGAGACGGCGCAATATGCCTGCGGCCGTCGAGACCCCTCCCAGGCCGATCGAGAAATGGCACTCGGCATTCTGCACCGCTTACATGGCCGTCGAGGTCAACGAGTACACATCGATGCTGGTGCGCTGGCTGTTCGCCATCCTCAGCTTTCAACAGGCGCTCAAGAAACTCCGGGCGTCTGGCGGAAGCGCTGGCGGCGAAAAAGGCGAAGTCCAGCTCCGCCTCATGGACATCTTCATCCGCTACTATGGCTTGGAAGCGCTCGGTCAGATCGACTATAGGGAGGCTTTGCTCATCTTCGTCGTCCTCGAAGGTGACCAGGCGAGAGACCGGGAACTTGCGCTCCTCCAAGATATTCAGCAGTTCCTTTCCCAGCAGCGAGGAGGCTCCGATCACGGCCACCCGGTAACCGCCTGCCGTGGGCTTCATGACGCGTGGACCTCCTCGGGTGCAGGCGGGCGAGGACGGAACTTGGAAGTTCCGCGGCTGATAGGTCCGGAGAGTGCGTAGCTCAGGGCGAGAATCAACAGTACTGGCTCCGAGTAGGCCACCAGCATGTAGGCTACTAAACCCAGCAGAATGATCACCAGGTAGGAACGCGGCCGGCGCAGGTCCAGGGTCTTGAAGCTGTAGTAGCGCACCCGGCTGACCATCAAGAACGCCAGAAGTCCGATGACCGCCAGCCAGCCCAGCCCGTGTTTCCAGTCATTCATCGGATACTGGAAGAAGTGAACGGTGGCGGCGATGACGGCGGCGGCAGCGGGAATGGGCAGTCCAACGAAATAGCGACGGTCGCTGCTTGTGCTTTGGATGTTGAAGCGCGCCAAACGCGCGGCTCCGCAGATGACAAAGCCGAAGGTGATAATCCAACCGGCTTGGCGGAGGTGTTGGACAATATCCGTTCCGTAAACCGCCTCGAGCGGCCGCACGCCCCAGGCAAACGCCAGGAAAGCCGGGGCCACTCCAAAAGTGATCACGTCGGCCAAGGCATCAAATTCGCGACCGAATTCCGACGTGGCGTTGGTAAGGCGGGCGATGCGCCCGTCCAGACTGTCGAAGAGCGCCCCCCAGAGGATGGCTCGGGCGGCGGCGTCGAAGGACCAACGTGCCAATTCCCCATTTCCGGCCATCTGTAGAGTGCCCCTGAGGGTCGACAAGACAGCGAAATAGCCGCAGACGAGTGTGCCTACAGTGAACAGGCTGGGGAGCACATAAACCCCGCGGCCCAAACGGGTCCTGTGGGAGGGTTCAAGAGCTCGGCTCTGTGGTTCCAAGGATGGTACTCCCGGCGCGGACACGGTCACCCACCTTCACCCGCAATTGGGTGCCCGGCTCAAAAAGCACGTCCACACGCGATCCGAATTTGATCAGGCCCACGCGCTCTCCACGCGCCAGACGGTCGCCGACGCGCTTCCAGAATACGATACGGCGTGCCACCACGCCAGCGACTTGCTTCACGATAACCTTGCCTTGCTCACCTGCCAGCGTGAAAACGTTCTGCTCGTTTTGGGTCGAAGCTTCATCCCTGATAGCGATCCCAAAAGTGCCCTTGCGGTAGGAAACGCTCTCGATGACGCCGGCAATGGGCGAGCGGTTCACGTGGACGTCCAACGGCGACATGAAGATGCTCAAGCGCCGCACAGGTTGCCCTTCGTGAGTCTCGTCCAGCACCTGAACAATCTTGCCGTCTGCCGGGGATACGATGACGCCTGGGGTTTGGGGGACGACACGGTCGGGATCGCGGAAGAAATTGAGGACGAGCGCGGCAAGAACCAGGAAAACGGCGCCAAGCAGGTAGAGGTGAAGGCTCAAAAGCCCGGCCGCCGTCAGAAGCAAGGGCAAACCATACCCATAGCCCTCTTTCACCATAGTTCGGTGCATCTCGGCGAGGCAAGTTGCGCTGCCCAGTTACACTCGCCCCTCCTGCGCGGCTGTGCGCTACACAGCGCGATCACCCCAGCTAGCGCTCAGGGTCGGCGTTCCTGGTCTAAACGCCCTGCGCCCGCCGAACGAGCATCTCCATCCGATCCTTCGCCCGCAACTTC
>DATJKY010000898.1:0-3602 GCA_035490955.1 Terriglobia bacterium
TCCCGGCTTCACGGCCGTGGCGGTGCTGACGCTGGCGCTCGGGATAGGCGCCAACACGGCCATCTTCAGCGTGATCGACGCGGTTCTGTTGAACCGGCTCCCTTACCCTAATGCCAGCGGGCTAGTGATGGTTTGGGAGCAAAATCCGGGACGGGGTTGGTTTCGCAACGTGGTTTCGGCCGCCAACTTCGTGGACTGGAGGAAGCAGAATCAGGTCTTCACCGCCATGGCGGCTATTGGTGAGGGTAGCTACGACGCCGGTGGAAGCGGCGAACCCCTGGAGGTTCGTGGCGAGCAGGTTTCGGCCGATTTCTTTTCGCTGCTGGGCGTGCAGCCGGCGCTCGGCCGGACGTTTACGCCCGAAGAGGACCAACCCGACGGATCGCACGTGGTGGTATTGAGCTATGCTCTATGGAAGCAGCGCTACGGCGGCGATCCGGCGCTGGTGGGTCGCGAAATCACCATCAACCACAGTCGTTTTACGGTGATTGGCATCACGCCACCAGCCTTCTATTTCCCACCCAAGGGTGACCCGTCTGAACTCTGGATCTCGGGCCTGGACCTAACGAGCCCTGAGCGCACCTGGCATGAATATCGATCAATCGCCAGGTTGAAGCCGGGTGTGACAATGAAGCAGGCACAGGCTGAGATGGACACTATCGCCCGTGGGCTCGAGAAGGCGCACCCGGAACAGAAAGGTTGGGGCGTTGAGTTGATTAGCCTGCACGAGCAGGCCGTGGGAGACACACGTCCTGCCCTGCTGGTGCTTCTGGCGGCTGTGGGCATGGTGCTGCTGATTGCCTGCGCCAACCTGGCTAACCTGCAACTGGCCCGCGTCGCGGAGCGCGAGAAAGAAATCGCGGTGCGGACAGCGCTGGGCGCCGGCCGGGGCCAACTGGTCCGCCAGCTTCTCACCGAGAGTATCCTGCTGGCGCTCGGAGGCGGCGGCTTGGGCCTTCTCCTGGCAAGCTGGGGCGTGAATCTTCTGGTGGCTTTGGCTCCGCCGGATACGCCTGGACTGGATCAGACGGCTGTGAACGCAGGGGTGCTGGCGTTCACTCTAGCGCTGTCGCTTGCCACAGGGGTCGCCTTCGGACTGGTGCCTGCACTGGGAGCATCCAAGGTTGACCTCAATCATTCATTGAAGGAAAGCAGCCGAGGTTCCACCGGGGGCGCACGCCAGTATCGCCTGCGCGGGCTTCTGGTGAGCGCAGAAGTAGCTCTCGCGCTCGTGCTGCTCGCGGGCGCAGGGCTTCTGATCCGGACTTTTGTGGCCTTGAGCCGCGCCGACCTGGGATTGGACCCTCACAACGTCCTCACCATGCGAATCGCGTTGCTCGGGCCCCGGTACGCGGATCGGAACCGGCAGACGCAATTCTTCCGCAGCTTGCTTCGCAACGTCAGCTCACTCCCGGGCGTTGTATCTGCGGCTATGCTCGATGGGGGTGGACTGCCGCCGGAGGGAGGAAACGGCGACAGCTTCCTCATTGCAGGCCGGCCAACGCCGCCGCCCAATGAGTTTCCCGACGCCGTCCATCGCGTGATCAGCCCGGACTACTTTCGGACGATGGGTATACCGCTCCTGCGAGGCCGGTACTTTACCGAGGCCGACAATGAGAATGCGCCCCAGGTGGCTATTATCAGTGAGAGACTGGCGCGGGACCATTGGCCGGGTCGCGATCCCGTCGGCAGCCAACTCGAGTTCCCCGGCATTGAGAAAGTCGCACCGGGAAAACAGCCGACGCGGTTCTCGATTGTGGGCGTGGTGAAGGGCGAAAAGAACAGGGGCCTCGAAGTGGAGCCCGACGAAGAGGTCTACCTGCCTTACAGTCAAAAGCCCTCCTTTTATGACCCGCGAACGCTGCTGGTGAGAACCTCTGGCGACCCGGCGCTTCTGACCTCCGCGATCCGGCATGAGGTATCGATGCTCGATCGGGAGCAGCCGGTCTCGGAGGTTCAAACCATGGACCAGGTGGTGGCCCAAGCTCGCGCGGGGCACCGCTTCCCTATGGTTTTGCTGGGACTGTTCGCAGCCCTGGCGCTGGCTCTGGCGAGCGTGGGCATCTACGGCGTGATGTCCTACTCAGTCGCCGAGCGCAAGCAAGAGATCGGGATTCGCATGGCGCTCGGAGCGGAGCAGCGCCACGTGCTCAGAGAGGTCCTCGGCGGGGGACTGAGCCTGGCTGCACTTGGAGTCGGTATTGGGCTCGGTGGTGCTCTGGCGGCGTCGCGGGTGATGGCGAGCTTGATCAGCAGCCCTCGTCCGGAAGACCCCCATCTGGTCTATGGCGTGGGCGCGGCGGACCCACTGACATTTGCAGTAGTGACGCTGGTGCTGACCGGCGTGGGGTTGCTGGCCAGCTACATTCCTGCGGTTCGGGCTGCCCGCGCAGACCCAATGGAGGCATTGCGACACGAATGATTGCCGATTGATGATTGCTGATTGCCGATTGTAAACAGTCTATAAAGGTGGAACCAGCCATCGTCAAAGAAAAGTGCTCTCGCGGCGGATCTGTGGCGGAAGCTGAAAGGTGAATGCCGATGGCTGAAAGCTTCCGATGGTACGGAGCTAATGAACAGAGGGCTGTATCACACGCAGTCGTTTGAAGCATGCGCGATAGAATCCGCGGTCGCGCGTAAGCAGGCGGTCCGATTGATACAAGGCGTGGGCGCCGATCAGAAAGTCTGCAATTACGCGCGTTCTAACGCCACCTCGGGCCCGATAAGACTTCCAGGCCATCCCAGCTTCAAGAGCGGCTTGGAGCGTCAGGGCGCTGAACTCCAGATTGAGGCGGTTGAAGGCTTCGTTGGCCGCCGCGGCAGAAGCGAACGATCCCGCGACCTCTGCCCAAACGACCTCGCAAGCCACGAGCGGGCCCTGCGCCAAGGCGACGCGGATAGCGCTGGCGGAAGCTGGGCCAAAGGTAGCATCAGAACCGAGGACATCCAGCAAGACACTGCTGTCAACAGCCGTGATCACTTGGGCCTTTCGCGACCCCGGAGTTCATCCATAATCTCATCCGTTGAACGCCCGAGCTTCAGGATCCCGAACAGCTCGTCGATCGCGTCGCGGGGCGGCTTGTGCTTGGACATGATCAGACGGCCGCGTTCCTCACGTACGTCCAGCACTTGGCCTTTGCGGAGTCCCAGCCGCACGCGCAAGGGCTTCGGGATGGTGATCTGGCCTTTTTCAGAGACGACAGTTTTCATACCACTATGGTATGAATTCCTACCAGATTCGTCAAGCCAGCGAAGGGGCTCCGATGGCTGTCAATCGACAATTCGGCAATTGAAAATCGGCGATTCATAGAGGAGGGACTATGCCAAAACTGGAACGTATCCGTGAAATCGTCAAAGATTCGTTGACCACCGAGTATTTGAAGCAAAAGACAGACGCCGGATGGAAGCTGGTCGCCGTCGAGTGGCAACGCGAGAGCGAGGCGGGGTTCGAAGAGGCACAAAGGTTCATCGAGGATGTGCCTTTCGGACTTCGAGTGGCGGCTGACTGCCTGCATCTTGAAGAAGACCCGACGGAGAGGGATATTCTGGTGCTCATGATGGATCTCATCGTTCAGGACCAACCTCTGTCTAAGGTGGCCGAC
>DATJKY010000899.1:0-3353 GCA_035490955.1 Terriglobia bacterium
TGGCAGTTCTGGAAATAAGAGCGCCGATTCACCCAATAATTCAGGCCAGCGCTCGTCAATCCTCTTGAGAATGAGGTCGGCGTTAGAGATAGCATCGGCGATGGCGCACTCGCGCGCCGGGCATGACTTGAGGATCGTTGGGGCAAACCAATGCAGCCAGATTCTGAGTTTCCAGCCATCAATTCCCTCGAAATTTCCCTGTAACTATTCGCTCCACCATCCAGTAAGTAGGTATAGACAGTGGTGGACCTCACACCTGTGGGAGGTTTCTATGGATCAGCATCCCTATCTTCGGGCCTACATGGCAGGCATTGCTGTGCCGACCGCTTTTTTCCTTATCGCGTCGAGCGCTTATACCTTGTTTCGTCTCGTCTACCATCCTCCGGTCCCCGTGGAGCGCTTCATCGTTTTTCCCTTGGCTGTGGTGCCTAATGCCTGGGGCCTTTGGAATGTTGTCTTCGTCCTTTGGCGTCAACGCTTGCAAATGTCCATCGGCCTGCACGGAGCGCTACTGCCCTTTCTGATCGTGCCGCTGGGCATCGTCTTCGTCAGTCTTCCTAATGTTACGATTCCTCGCTTTGCCGTGCATTTTTTCCCAGTGGCAGCGCCTATCGGGCTCATCCTTTATTACCTGGCCTGGAAATATCTGGTGGGCTTCCTCAACCGCGTAGTTGGCCTCGCCTGAACTGGTGAGCGAATCGATTCGCGGCCGGACTGCATTCGTCAATAGATGCATACGCAGCCAGGCCTAAGCGTGAGGTTCCTTGAGACTTGAGTCCTCCAGCGGAAACGGGGAGAGTAGGATAACACAGCGCGCGTGGGACATGGGACAGTAGAATGTGACAGTTTCAACGACTTACGGGCCGGCCCTTAAGCGGATTGAGCCAAACATGATGCCCTCTGTGCCAGCGTGGTTTAGTGCAGCGGAGATCGCCCCAAGCCTCGCCCTCCCAAGCCTCTCTAGCTTGGGCATTCAGGCCCTCAGAGATTCTGGCCCCGCACTTGGGAGCAAACCAGCGAATAACCGGCAAGGACAGCAGAAAGCCAGAGAAGAAGTGACCGCGCCCCATTGGTGGTGAAGAGCTAGAGAACGATGTGACACGCCAATCTCCGACTGCCCCCTTGCTGGACACAAGTTTCCAATCTTCTCCGCGTACCACCGTGGTCAAGCGGGGAACATCAGTCACTGCGATGTTGCGTTTCCTCAGAATGGCAATCGCTTCGTCCACCGTGGCCGTCTTGGGCGTGAGGTAGATCAAGATAGGCCGGAGTCGGCGAGTAGAACGGGGTTTGCGGGCTGGCACGAACCTTAGTTTTCCATCGGCACTAACGTCAGTGTGCATACGTTTTCCGTACTGGTAGAAACTCGCAATATGATGAGATTTCAAGTCGTCCAGCAGAGACTCCCACGCTTCGCTGGATAGATCGTCGGCGGGGGAATCAAATCTCATGACAATTCCCATTTTGTTGACGTGTGCCGTGATCATTTGTTGGGTCCGCGCTTGTGGGAGTTATATATCAGAATTCCTGCGGGGGTGTCCGCCACTTTTTTGAAGGGCTTTGTTGCCAGCCGCTCGCCCATGTCGACGGCGTCCCGCCAGAGCTGCTCAGGAACGTGCAGCGACAGAATGCCGATCACGAAATCATCACACATGCGGCTAGAATAGAAACCCGGGCCACGTAAACCTTGCGGTTGAATTGCGGCTTTGGCTTCGGGGCTTCGGGTTTTTCTTGCGCGGCCAGCGGAGCAGCCAGGAAAAAGCGTTGAACAAATCGTTGAACAAAAACAAGCCAGCACTGCCCAACGAAGCCAACAGTTGCCGACAACCGCCGTCAAGGAGCTGGCGTGTTCCGTCAAACGTTATTCTTTCCGGGTTTGCTTGGTTGGCTATTTCAGGAGGTTCTGGAAAAGCTAAGTGGTTGTGGCACAGCGTCTTAGCTTAGTTTGTTCCTCGTTCGCAACGAGGAGGCCTTGGGTGGCTTCGTCACCTCCAAAGAATCTGTGCCATCCTAGGGGTTGACCACACGAATTTCCGTCCATCTTCCGTCCAATTCAAGGGCAGGAGAAACAGCGATAAGGCTCGTAAGCGACACCAAGCGCGGCACTTAGAGTTTTGTACCCGTCAGCTGTTAACCGAAGGGTTTCAAATCCCCAGAAGCATCGGCGTAGGCGCTACATTCCTCCCTTCGCTTGTTGGCTGCATCGCGGAGATACGCCCCCCTGTGCTTTGGTTTCGGCCCCCTAAGGTCTGGCACGAGTTCTGGGATGGATGCTTCTCATGCGTTGAGTGTAATCTAGCCGCAAGACTTGCTAAACCTTAGAGGAGGCTTCGATGCTCCGCGAGCGTGCGCTGAAGGTTGTGGTGGTGATACTAGGCTTGTTTTTCTGCGCGGGCGTTTATCCTATCGCCGAGGCTCTATGGCATCCCGATGCCGCGGAAGATTATGGCGACTACATGATGCTGAGCCTTTACGTCACGCTCGGTGTTTTCCTGTTGATCGCCGCGCGTAACCCTTCTGCGCATCGAAGCCTCATCGCCTTCACCGCTTGGTCAAGTTTGGCGCACGCCCTCGTCATGGGCACGATGGCCTTCCAGTTTGCGAACCAGCGGGTGGGATTTTTGTGGGGTTCTGTCGTCCTCGTGGTCATCGGCGTAGCCCTTATCGTGCTCGCGCCCGCAAAAGCGTCCGCCGCTTTCGCCTCCGCCCCTGCGGACTAGTGCACGACAACGCTTTACGAAGCTCGTGGTCCCTTCACCCCGGCTCCCCAGCTGCTGAGAACGGTTCCCTCGCACTCGCCTCCAGACAACATCCGCCATGGCAAAATGAAGCCCACGCATGAATGCCGCAAGCCCTGAGCGCAAGCCTTCGACCGAGCAGATTTCCGGGCTCATCGAGCGCGTCACCTTTCACAACGACCAGAGCGGCTTCTGTGTTCTGCGGGTAAAAGTAGAAGGGCAGCGGGACGAGGTGACGGTCGTGGGCTCCCTGCCGTCAGCCACCGCAGGGGAATGGCTGGCTGCGGAAGGCTGGTGGGTCAGGGACAAGGAACACGGCCTGCAATTCAAAGGGACCACGCTGAAGACCGTGCCGCCAACCACAGCCGAGGGAATCGAGAGGTATCTCGGCAGTGGGCTTGTGAAGGGTATCGGCCCGATCCTCGCCAAGAAGCTGGTGGGGCGCTTCGGCGCCGAGGTTCTCTCCGTAATCGAAACCCGCCCGTCCGAACTGCTATCGGTGGATGGGATCGGCCCCAAACGGCGTGAGCGGATCGCCCAAGCATGGAGAGAGGCGAAGCAAGTCCGCGAGATCATGCTGTTCCTGCACAGCCACGGCGTGAGCACCAGCCGGGC
>DATJKY010000900.1:0-4715 GCA_035490955.1 Terriglobia bacterium
CCATAGACGTGAGTGTCCTGGTTCAAGACGGTAAGTCGGGCGAAGCGATTCTTGACGCGACCGTCGACCTCACCCTCCAGCCTCTTGATAGTGACAACCCTCGGTTTGGGGCTCGCGCTACCCATGAACAGGCAACGAACAAACTACTGCAAGCTGCGGTGCTCCACGTACCGGCCGTCGGACGATGGGGCCTTCGCGCCGTCGCGCGACGTGGGCCGGAGGAAGCGACCGTCGTCACGGGGCTCCAAGTGGCGCCGCGCGCACCGCGGCTCGCGGCCATTTGGCCCTATCTGCTGCTGCCTCCGGTGGCAATCGTGGTCTTTGCTCTCCACCAGGCGCTGCGGCAGAAGGCCCTTCACCGCGGTCGCCCTCTGTCGTCTTGACGGCTAAACGTAACGTCAGAGGTCCCCGGCAGCGCGCTTACTGCAGCTTGGCATACTCTGCCTGGGCTTGCTTGAGGATGGGAATATCGGGGTCGGCGTCTTTCCAGAGGGTGAGAAAGTCCTGGTAGGCCGCTTTTGCCTTGGCCTTATCTCCGGACAAGGCGTACGCTCGGCCCAGTTGCAAGCGGGCTAAGGCGCTGACGGGATCGGTGCCCAAAGCACCGCGGTAATCGATCATTTTCTGGAATTCCGCCGCGGCGTCGGCCCCCTGACGCGCGTCGAGGTACGCCAGGCCGCGCACGTATATCGGATAGAGAGCTCCGAAATTGCCGTTGTACCAACTGCCTGGCACGCCGAGCTCGTAGCGGGCGCGCATTAACGCTTCGATGGCCTTGGATGGCTGGCCCTGGTTCAGTGCAAACAGCGCGCGCAGCGCAGGGAGATAGCTGAATTGCACGCATGTATCCCCAGGAAAGCGCTTATCGAGATCGCCCGCGAGCCTTTCGGCCTGATAAGAATCTCCGGAGAGGACCAGCGCGAAAGCGGCCCCGTACTCGACATCGCGTCCGCGGGAAAGATCTAGCGCCGCCTTTGCGCTTTGTTTCGCCTCTGCCGCATTGCCGAAAAGACCATCCCAGATCGCCGCTCCCGCCACGTAGAGAGCGGCTGCTTCCCGCTTTGCCGGCATCGCCAGGTTCACCGCCGTCCGCGCCAGGTTTCTGGCCTGCTGCAAATGGCCAGAGTACACTAGGGCGAAGGCCTCCTGGTCGGTCATCCAGTCCTCAATGGGCGTTCCCTTGGCCTCAGCCGCGGTCCGATCCATGGCTGCTCTATCCCCTTCCAGAAACGAGACCGTGTATCGCTCGATCGCGAGTACAGTGACCTCGATTTTTCGCTCTGAAGCCAGACGAAGGGTGTCCTCGGCTTCCTTCAAGCGCCCAAGGATGTGATACGCTGTCGAAAGATTTACGTAAGCGAAGGGAAATTGCGGATCGAGGGTGATCGCCCGCTTGGCTTGTTCGATCGCCTTCTCATATTTGCCGAGAACCGGGTAAATATAACCCGATAAGGGTCCGGGGGCATTTACGTCACGAGGATAGGCCTGTTCCATCAACTCGAAAGTCTGTGCCGCCTTCTCAATATTCCCGGTCACCTGGGAATCGTAGGCAGCAACAATGATCAACTTCTCCCGGTCGGTAGCGCGATCACGAAATTCGTACGCCTTCTGGGTATTCTCCCCCGAAAGAACGGATTCTCCCAGGTCGCCATAGATCCGGCCCAGAAACATGTAGGCGATGGCAAATTTCGGGTCGATCTGGACGGCGCGCTGGAAATGGGGCAAAGCGCCCTCGCTGCCGGCTGAATAGAGAACGTTCAGTCCCATACTATAAGCTTTCAAGGCTTCGAGTGACGGCGTCGTAGCCTCGGCGAGCGGGGTGTCGTGCTTTTCGACCGTGGCCAGCGATTCGCCGACTCGCGTCCTGAACTTGCTGGCAATCTGGCTCAGAGCATTCAGGACCTCTTCCTTTCTTGCCGCCTGCACCTGCTCCTCAGCTAGAACGTCCCCAGTGCGGCAGTTCTTCGCACGTAGCCCCAAGACGTACTGGCTCCCGAGCGGTGCAATCGAGCCTTCCAGAACTACGGCGCTGGTTGTTCGCTCGCAGACCTCCCGAGCGACCTCTGGGGTGAATCGTGCATCGGCCGGCCGGCCCATCATTTTTAGCACCTGCTGCGTGCGCTCGTCGGAGACGAGGCTCAGGAAAGGCGACTGTTCGAGCTGTACCGCCAACCCTTGGCGCAGCGTCCCGTCGAAAACGGGGTCGCCTGTGGTGTTCGTGAAATCGGCGAGGACGATCGTGTCCTTGTCCGTCAGCACCGGCCTGCGATGGAAGTAGAAGTAGGCGCCCGCGACAAGCCCCGCCAGAAGCAGTACACCAGCGCCCAACAACCAGTTTTTTCGTAGGCGAGGCCCCTCTTGCGCCTGCCCAGTTGCCTGCTTCGGGGCACCCACCAGGGGCGCCGTTACCACGCCCCTGGAATCCGTGTCCCGCTTCAGCCGCTGGAGGTCGGCTCGGATTTCCGAAGCGTGCTGGTAGCGGAGGTCCCGGTCTTTCTCGAGACTCTTGACGATAATGCGCTCCAGTTCCGCTGGCACCTCGGCGTTGAGGTGCAGGGGAGCAACCGGGCTCCCGTGCAGGATGGCGTCGAAGATGGCTCCTGTCGTCTCGCCGCTGAAAGGCGGACTCCCAGTCGCTATCTCGTAGAGCACCACCCCGAAAGAGAACAGATCGGTCCGCGCATCCAACGGCTTTCCCAGCACCTGCTCCGGGGACATGTAGGCGACAGTACCCAGCGCGGTCCCTGGGCTGGTGAGTTGGTCGGGGTCAATCGAGGCCGTCGGGGCGTCCCGTAGGGGCGCCCCCTTCGCTACGTTCAGGACAGGCTCTTGTGGGCGCTCACTTAGGTCGGGCAGTCGCCCAGGCGACCTCGCCCCTACAGTCAGTTTAGCCAGGCCAAAATCCAAAATCTTGGCATGGCCTCGCTCAGTAACAAAGATGTTCGCCGGCTTCACGTCCCGGTGGAGGATGCCTTTGGCGTGAGCCACGTCTAACCCGTCGGCAATCTGGATCGCCAGGTCCAACAATCTGTCAGGTTCTAAGGCCGCTCCTTGGGGTAGTCTCGTTGTTCCCAACGAGGGCGGGGCAAGCTCCTCCCCTGCAGGGCCGTGCGCGAGAAGCTCCTTCAGCGTCATGCCCTCCAGATACTCCATCACGATGAAGGGTTGTCCGTCGTACTGGTCGATGTCGTAGACGACGCAGATATTGGGGTGATTTAGCGAGGAAGCAGCGTAAGCCTCGCGCTTAAGACGCTCTAAGGCTTGCGGGTTGTGCGTGAGCGCTTCGGGCAGGAACTTCAGGGCGACAAAGCGGGGGAGCTTGGTGTCCTGGGCTTTATAGACCACACCCATCCCGCCGCCCCCCAACTTGTCCACGATGCGGTAGTGCGAAACTGTTCTGCCGATCATCGCAGCATCAGCGTCAGACTTCATTGCTTATGCGTATCACGTGCGGTTCCCGACTTCACGTGCCTGCCGGCTTCGGGTTGTTTCCGTGAGTCGCTCGGCCCACGTCCAATGCCAGTACATCGAGCCCCAGTTGCTGATTCACATTGCGGGTCTGCAGCCGATAGGCTTCGTCCAGGCCGTTCTTGAGGGCCACAATTCCGGACACTCCAAGCTTCGCCGCCCATGCTTTCAAACGAGACGACACATCCACATTGAGGATGCTGGACTCCGGCTGCCCTTCAAGAAAATGCAAGAGGTCGCTACACAGGGAGTAGCCGACCCGCAAGGTGTCTTCGAACTGCTCCCTTTTCTCCGCCAGTGCCTTGGTGGATTCAAAGAGCATCTTCCAGTTCACGCCGGAGGCGGGGCTCGAGCCCTTGGCAGTGACATTCTCAAGAAAGTCGATCCATGGGCGGCGCTTCGCCTGAAAATCTGCCAAGTCGAGTGAACGGACTTTGACCAGGCTGCCGCCCGCCAGGCGCGCCACCAGCGCTCGCTGGGCCGCCGGAACACGATCCTCCTTGGCCAGCACTTCACGCAGAATCGACTCGTCGATGAAAGTGAACTGTACTCGTCGGCAGCGGGACCGAATCGTAGAGCGGATTTCGTAACCGTTGGGGCAAACCAGGATCAGCGTGGTAGTGTCCGGGGGCTCCTCAAGGACCTTGAGCAGAAGGTCAATCGCCTGCCAATGGATGGCCTGCGCCTGATCGACGATCAGCACGCGCCGTTTAAGCTCGAAAGGACGCGTATAAGCTACGTGGCGAAGTTGGCGAATTTGTTCGATGAGGATATGGCGCGTCAAGGGCGCAATCAGTTGCAAATCGAAATAAACCAATCCTTCCACGCGCCGCGCGCTATCTTTGATTTCTTTTCGGCGCGCCAGGTCGTCCTGTGTGGCTGCGAGCATCTCATCAGCCTTGCGGCAGGGCGCACATTGCCCACAAAAGTCGCTGCGAAGTCTCTCACAGCTCAGGGCCTTCGCCAGCATGATAGCCAGGGTCTTCTTGCCAACGCCGTCCGGACCAGCAAACAGCAAAGCGTGCGGCACGCGGCCGGCCACGAGCATGTCACGGACGGCCGAAACGGATTTGGGGTTGCCTAGGAAGGATTCGAAGCCCATACGAGAGTATTATGAATGATAAGTTCTGAATGATGAAGGCCGGGCTGTGCCGGAAGCGGCTCAGTGAACCGCGCTGTTCACATTGGCCCTTTTGCCGGGTGCCATTCGCCTTTTCTGGCGCCGCGTCGGCGGCGTAGAAATCTGT
>DATJKY010000901.1:0-8702 GCA_035490955.1 Terriglobia bacterium
GGCTCCAATTGACCTCGCCGCCGCTATATGCCATCCAGCCCCGCTGGTCACCTGACGGGACCCATATTGCCTTCAAGGGGCAACAACCCGGCAGGCTCTTCAGTATTTACGTGGTCCCAGCCGAGGGCGGCAACCCCGAGCAGCCGATTCCTGGGGATCACCGCGGATCAGATCCAAACTGGTCGCCAGACGGAAGCTCGTTGCTCTTCGGCCGTCAGCCCAGTGACGAAGCACCAGGCGCCGGTACCTTAGATCTGGAGATTGTGGACTTGAGGACCCACAAGATCTCGAAGGTCTCGGGCTCAGGGGAGTTGTGGTGTCCTCGCTGGTCTCGGGATGGACGCCACATCTTTGCTTTCTCGCGATCCTCAGACCGGATCATGCTGTTTGACGTCAACACCCAGAAGTGGACCGAATTAGCAAAAATCGGCGTAGGTTACCCAGTAGCACTTGTAGGAGGACAGGGACCGGAGTGGTCGCGCCAAGGAGACTACATCTATCTTTATGGTGCTCCATCGGCGGCTGGCCAGCCGGGTGGGATATTCCGTATTCGGATCAGAGACCGTAAGCTGGAGCAGCTGGGTACCCTGAAAGATTTTCGCACGGCCCCTGACTGGGGAAGCTGGATGGGCCTCGCCCCCGACGATTCTCCACTCCTGGTTCGCGACGCCGGCACCCAGGATATCTACGCCCTCGACTGGGAAGCGCCGTAAAAAGCAGTGGTTCGTGGTCAGTGGCTAGTGGCTAGTCTACAAGTGCGGTGTGGTGGGCGACGGGTCTACGCCAACAGGGTTCACTTCCGCGCACCGGAAAGGGCGTCAATCTCGCGTTGTCGCAACCGCTTTACAAGGTCAGAAAAGGGGCCAGTTTCGACATGGTGCCGAAAGTAGAGGATCTGTTCCTCGGCGGTCTGATTTTTGATTTCCTCGTAGATCCGTTCCTGCACTTTCCACTTGAAAGCCAGGCAATCGAACCCCTCCTTACTCTTCTGGCTCATGCAGCCTGACCTCCTTCGGGGTGATGATTGTCAGTATCCCGTACCCATTTATCAGGTTAACCTGATTATATCCCTTCATCTTTTCGAGCCGAACGATGTGCCTGAAATTCGAGGAAACGAGGGCGTCTGCACGGGCCACGGTGGCACATGCGACGTTGGTTGCGTCATTAACGCTCCTTGGCCCGACCACTCCCGCGTGCAAGTAAGCGTCCCGCAATGCGAGCACTTCTGCCGTGAGCGCAACCATTTCCAAGCATTCCAATGGCAACTCCTTCAGGACATTCTGCACGTCCACCGGCGCTACCTCGAGCTCGGTCAACGTCGTTTCACTGATGAGTAGAATCAGTTGTTGTTGGCGCGCAGAGTCAACGAGGCGCTGAGAGTCAATGGTGAATTCCGCGTCGCCGCAGCCGCCGATTACCGAGGAATCGGCATAAATCCGTAGAGGCTTCATTCCGCGTCTCTCCTTGATTATATCCTGGTGCTCCGTGTGCATCGCCAGCGATCTCAGGTCTGAGGGTCGTCGGCATCCGTACGAGTCGTTGTGCTACACTGTGGCCACGCATGGAATTCCGGGTTGTCAGCAAAAGTCGTAGGAGATGCAAGGGAACGCTCATCGTGAATGCCTCAAGGGTCTCCACTGTCTTTGGATCAACTGCAAGCGCGCGGCCACAAACTGGAGATCGGTAGTGACTGGAGTAACCCTACAGCGGCGACAATAGTGGAATACGATCCGGCGACGGGGGTGATTAGTGCCGGCGCCGACGTGCGTGGACACCGCTACGCACTGGCGTGGTAGGCGGCTTCCTTGCTATCACTACCAGAGCGTCGCGCCGGTAGCGAAACGACGATCCGAAGCGGTCGCGAAACATCTCCCTGGAAGCTGCACGGAAACGCTCCCAGCCGGCGGCCCCCAGAAGATGCAAACCCAGCCGTCCTCCCGAACTGAGCTCGCGATCTTCGAGAAACTGATCGACAGTCAAGTCGGACTCGACAGCGACGGCATCCGAGCGTAGGGGGCAGAAGCCGGCGCGACCCAGCGCTGCTTCCAGGGCTCCCTGCCTCGAGAAGTGGTCCTCCCACGGGGCCACCTCGGCCGACGCTCGCTGCGCCTCCGGCTTTGAAATCGTTTCGGCCAGACAGTCGCTCCATGCGGCAATGTGCGGGTCTGAGGCAGGCGCCCAATTCGTTACCGCCAGGATTCCCGAGGGCTTCAAAACCCGCAGGGTTTCCTCCAGTGCCCGGTGATAATCACGAACGTGCGATAGAACGAAGCTGGCCGTCGCAAGGTCGAAGTTTTCGCTCTCGAACGGCAAAGCGGTGGCGTCGCCGACGAGAACCCGCAGTCCTGCCACCTGCGCCCTTGCCTGGAGAAGCATGCCGGCGGAGCGATCGCAGCCCACCATCAATCCAGGCGCCTGAGCTACCTCGGCGAGGGCCCTGGGCACGATGCCGGTCCCAGTGCCGATATCCAGCTTTCGGTCGCCAGCCCTGGGAGGCATCAGTGCCCAGATGTGCCTGGCGACTGCCTGGAAACGCGCAGACCACACTCGGTCATAGCGCTCGGCAATCTCGTCGTACGATCGCCAGTCACCCATGGTTGGTCCTTCCTACTTCACTGGCGTCGTCTAACCGGAAACCTGGTGAATGATTTTAAGCAGTCCCTCCAGGGATTCGCGCGTGCTTTCCGGCCTGTCTCCGTCTGGACGACGGTAATGGGTCTCGAACGACATCGTTCCCTCGTAATGATCATCCACCAGGACCTTGATCTGCCCGCGCCAATCAATGAATCCCCCGCCTACCGGAGCCCAGTGCAGCTTTCCGTTCTGAGGGTCTTTCTTCACATCTTTCACGTGCATGTGGGCAAACAACCCTCGGACCGCCATGTAGCCGTCCGGATAAGGGACCTCGTCCAGCATGGCGGCATTAGCCGGGTCCCAGTTTCCACGCAAATGCGGAGAGTTGATCTCGCGCAGGAGGTGACCCAACTCCTTGCCGGTTCCGACGTTGCACGTGGGCTCGTTCTCGAGCACGAGCAGAACCCCATTCTTGCCCGCCACCTCCGCCGCCTTGGCCAGCCGATCGCGGACGTAAGGGTAGGCTTTGCTCGGGTCGCCCACCCGCCAGTAGCTGAAGATTCTGACCTTAGTGGTCCCGAAAAATCGTGCCAGCTCAAAGGACTTCTGAAGCAGGTGCTCTGAGTCCTGATCGGTAAAGCTGGCCCGGAAAGTATCCCGCTTCTCCTCTTGGGCGGGCATTTCGGGAAGGTTGTATTTGAAGATGGGTGAGGCAATGTCGCTGACCTGGAGATGATGCTCTTGAATCAAGGCGCGGGCGCGCTCCAGATCGGCTTGCCCCAGGTTCATGATGTTCTTCTGCCAAAGCTCGCGCAGCTCGCACCAGTGCAAGGAGTAGCTGGAAATGAAGTCCAAGGCTTTCTCCAAGTCATCGGCGATCTCGTCCGTGATGATGCCCAACTTAAAGGGTAAGGCCGAGAGAGTGCCTACCTTTGGGGCGACGAAAAGTGAACCGACGAGTCCGGGCGACGCCCGCAGCGAAGCTTCGAGGAATTTTCTTCGCGAAAGGTATAAATCCATAAGTTTCTCCGCATCTGCGGGGCGAGAGAGGTAGCCACGGTCAATCCGGGTTTGATTGACCGTGGGTCGGCCGCACGGACAGAAAGACACTGTCCGCCGCTAACCCCTCCCTGCCCTATTCTTGTCTCAGGGCCACCATCGGATCCACCTTTGTCGCTCGCCGCGCCGGAACAGATGCCGCAAGAACGGCGCACCCAGCGAGAATCGATGCAGCCAAGCCGAGGATCATCGGGTCATAGCTCTTGACGCCGTAGAGCTGGCCCGCCAGCAGACGACCTCCCGCGAGCGCCGCCGGGATGCCGATCGCGAGACCCAAACCGAGTTGGGTCAGCGCGCTGCCGAGCACCAGGCCCAACACATTCCTCCGGCCGGCTCCAAGCGCCATGCGGATGCCGATTTCATTGGTACGCCGCTCGACGGCGTAAGCGGTTACGCCGTACAGGCCGACGCAAGCAAGGATAAGCGCCAGGAGGCCAAAGAGCTCGGTAAGCCGGGCGATCAGCCGGTCCTGATTAAAGTTCAGGTTCACCTGCTCGGCGAAGCTCTGCACGCGGAGTATAGTCAGATTCGGGTCGATTCCGGCCACTGTCTTTCGCACGAATGGCTCCAGATCCTCCGGTTTGCCCGCGACGTAAAGTTCGATGGCGCCGACCCATCCACGAAGGGGCTCTCCAGGTGGGGTTTGCAGTAACGGCAGAAAGAAGGTGGCGTAGGCAGGGCCACGCGTGTCCTGGTACTTCGCATCCTCGACGATGCCTACGATCTCGTAGTCGCCGCTATGACTCGCGTCCCCCATCCCAAGATGCTGCCCGATCGGGTCTTCCTTGGGAAAGAATCTACGGGCGAAGGTCTCGTTGATCACGGCAATACGTTGCGCCGCGGGTGTGTCCCGCTCCTCGATAGCGCGCCCCCGCAACAGGCGCGTGCCGATAGTCTCGAAATAATGGGGACCAACCCGGTCCCAGGAGGGAGCCGTCCAACGATAGTCAGGTGGTTTTCCGTGAATGTACACGCCTTCGTTTGCGTTGTTGCCTCCCAACGGACTGTACCATGACAGGCTGGCGCTCAGGACGCGGGGTATTCGCGGCAGCGCCTCCTCAAGACGCTGATAAAGCCCGTCAAGCTTATCTGGCGTGTAGCCGGCCAGTGACGGAGCGATATTCACGATCAGGCGGCCCTCCGTCACAAACCCGAAATGCTGGTATTCGAGGTTGCGCAGACTTTGAGTGACCAGACCAGCCCCAATCAAAAGCACAATCGAGAATGCGACCTGCAAAATTATCAGAGGCTTCTGGACCACGGACGTGCGATCGCCCGTGGAACGGCCGGCTCCGCGCAGGGCGTCGGCAGGATCGGCGCGCGATCCAATCCAGGCGGGCGCAGCACCGAACACCACACCTGTGACTAAGGCTAGGAAAAAGGCGAACCCAAGCACGGGCAAGGAAGGCTTGGGGCTAATGGGGATGTAGTGTGCTCCGCGAAAAGCGAGGAGCAGGATCGTGCGGGTGCCGGCGTAAGCAACGTAGAGTCCCGCCGCGCCGCCAGCCACGGCCAGCAGGATGGTTTCGGTGAGCTTCTGCCGGATCAGTCGCGCTCGCGGCGCTCCAAGGGCAAGCCGCAAGGCGCTCGCGGAGCGATCGGCCGCCCCGCGCGCGAGCAGCAGGTTGGCGATATTGGCGCAGGCGATCAGCAAGACCAAGGCCGCGATCGTCACAAGCAAGCGCAGGGCGGCAGCGTAGTCCGTCTGCATCTGGTCCACGCCGCTTGGAGCGGGTGTGAGATGGATGTGCTGCTTCGCGATGTCGCCCCGATCACGCTCCGGGATAACCTCCGGCCGGCTGCCTAGCCACTGCTGCAGTTCGCCCGTAAGCTGAGCCTGTACCCTCTCCGGCGCGACGCCCGGTCTGAGGCGTCCGATCAGATAGAGCCACTCGGGTTCAGCGCTGAACAACCAGCGATCCGGGTCGGCAGCTAAAGGCAGCCAGAAATCGGGAGGATCGCTGCGCAGCGTGTCGCCGTAGAACCCGGGCGGTGTCACGCCCACCACCGTGTAAGGCACCGTGTTGATGGTAAAGGTGGCGCCGATCACCGAAGGGTCGCCGCCGAAGTGAGTTTGCCACGTGTGGTAACTCATTACCGCAGCAGGCGGCGCACCGGACTTGTCGTCGCTCGAGGAGAGTGCGCGTCCGGCGATCGCGCCGACACCGAACATCGTGAAGTAATTGCCAGAGACGAATTCCCCTTTGTAGGGCTCAGCGGCACTGGCGACGCCACTGCGGCGGACGCTCAGGTCTGACAGGAAGGGCTGGAAGGCGGCAACTTCGCTGAAGTCGGTCGTATCGTCGCGAAGGTGCTCGTAGAGTGGATAAGAATAGAGAACAAAGCTTCCTCCGTTCTGAGTTCCAATCATAACGCAGCAATTGTTGTTGTCGCCAAGCCGGTAGAGCTGCCCAGGGTTCGCTACGGGGAGCGACCTCAGCATGACCGCATCAATAAGTGTGAAGATCGCGGTGTTGGCACCTATCCCGAGCGCCAAGGTCAGCACAGCGACCGCAGTGAAGCCAGGGCTTCGGCGCAGTTGACGCAGACCGTACCGCACATCCTGCATCGCGTTTTCGAGCCAACTCCATCCCCACATATCCCTGCTCCTTTCCTGCGTCAAGGTCGCGTTACCGAAATGGCGCCGTGCCGTATAATGAGCCTCTTCTGCAGACATACCGGCCCCGAGATGCTCCTGTTCTCTCAACTCCTGATGCAGTCGCATCTCTTCTTCCAACTCGCGGTCGAATTGATGCCGTCGCACTAACATCAGCAGCCGTCTTCCCAGTTCGCTAAAAAATGTCATGGCAGTTCCCCGTAGCCTCACTCAATCGTTTTGATTGACCGTAGGTTGGCCGGGCCGAAAAAAACCACGGACAGAAAGGCGCTGTCCCTGGCTACCTCACTCAGGCCGTCTGAACAACCCGCGCGATGGCCCGCATCACGCGCTCGAACTGAGAGACTTCCACTGCCAGCTGCTTGCGGCCGAGCGTAGTCAGTTGGTAGTAGCGCGCCCGGCGGTCGCCGGCTGTTACGCCCCATTTAGCCTTCACCCAACCCTTGATCAGCATCCGCTGCAGGGCCGGATAAAGCGATCCTTCCTCCACTTGCAGCACATCCTCGGAGATGCGCTGGATGGAGTCAGCGATCTCATAACCGTGCATCTCGCCCCCGCGCGCCAGAGTTCTTAGAATCAGCAGGTAAAGCGTTCCGGGTGGGATCTCATCTCTGTGCAGGGGGACACCTCCTAGCATAGTTAGACTATGCCAGTGTGGAACGGTTAGCAGCGTTGGTCAAGTTCCTTTTCCCACACTGACAGGCTGCAGAAAGGTCGTCGCGAGGCTCGAGGTAGGCCGGCAGGCTTGCCTCCGTCTGTTGAGTTGAAAGGAGTTCTCGAGTGGAAGTTGGCGCTACGGTACCGCTCACACGACGTGCTGAGACCTATGGTGTCGGGGGTTGGTCATTAGGTTTGGCTTTAGTGCCATCCTGGGGGGGATCCTGAGATTTCGGCGCATCCGTCGCCTTGGCTGGACTCGTGTTCCCGGCAGCGCTGCTTGCAGCCTTGCCATCCACCGGCCGGCCGCTCTTCAGAGCCTCTTCACCGACCGGCTGCACGGTGAGGACGTTGCCGCCCGTTGTTCCGGGCTGGGGAGCAGCTGCTTGCACAGTGGCAGGCTTGGGAGGACCCAGGTCAACGGGACCACGCCGCGTGGCTGAGGTGTCCGGCGAGCCCGAAAATGCGCCGGGTAGTTTACCCACATAGTTGTGGTGGGTCTCGCGCGCAGCATCGGCTTGAGCGCGCGCCATAATCGCCTTGCTGGCCTTGGGAATCGGCTGGTGCATGGCGATGAGTTGCTGTTTTGCCGCAGGGGCGCGGGAGCTCAGCGGAAAATGGGTGAGGATGCGATCGAAGTAGGGTATGGCTTCCTGAGGTTTTTTCATACGTACCAGGGTCTGCGCCAAGTACCAGAGCGCCTGGTCGCCTTGGCTGAAGCTAGGATACGACTCGACGATTTCCTGAAACCGCGACCGCGCCGCCGGCAGCGAATTCCGCATGTAATAGGACATGGCAATCTTGTAGTCGCCCTGTGCCAGAACCTCCTGAACCTCACGCAGCCGCCTCTTGACGCGCGGTACCAACGGGCTGTCGGGGTATTTCAACAGAAACTCCTTGAACTCGCCTTCCGCCAGCTTGGCCTCCTGACGGTCGCGGTCAGCCTTGGCCATGAGCCGATAGTGCGCCATGCCGGCGCGGTACTGAGCTTCGGGAGCCTCCGGCGCGGTGGGAAAGAAGGTGATGAAGTCCTTGTACTCGGCTTCGGCCTGGGTCAGGCCGGACACACCGCCTTCCTTGTAATAAGAGTCGGCAATTGCGAGCTTGGCCTTGGAAAGGTATTCGCTGTCCGGATAGGTGTTAATCAGCGTTTGCAGCGTCAGCCGCCCCACGTCATAGCGTCCCTTGTTAATTTCGGCCGTTGCCTTCTCGTAAAGGACCTTGTCGGGCTGAGAGCCCGGGGCAACCGATGCTGCGTCCGTGGGATGATGCTTAAGACCGCAGCTCGGCAAAAGCACTACACCAACCACACAAACCAGCCACCCAATGCTCCTGCCGGTAGTCGCGCTAGGCAATCTCATTAGGATTGAGGATAGCACACTTGTGGTGTCTTGGCACACTCGTCTCGGCCGTTATACAATCCCTATCCTTAAGCCAGAGGAGGTGCCCGGTGAAATCAAGCTTAGTGCTGATTCTGTTCTCCGTGGGCATGACCAATCTATGGGCGCGGCCAGGAAGGACAGAAACAGTCTCTTACAAGAGCGGCGACGAGACCGTGACTGGTTATCTTGCCCTGCCCGACTCAGCCGGGCCGCATCCGGCCATCGTAGTTATTCACGAGTGGTGGGGACTAAACGACTGGGTAAAGGAGCAGACACAAAAGTTCGCCCAGCAAGGTTATGTAGTCTTAGCGGCGGACCTCTACCGTGGCAAAGTGGCGGCCGACCCTGACCAAGCCCACGAATTGATGCGCGGCATGCCGCAGGACCGCGCTGTGAGCGACTTGATTGCGGCT
>DATJKY010000902.1:0-1916 GCA_035490955.1 Terriglobia bacterium
CGCTCAATGCCCTTCGCCTTGACTCGCATCAGGTTTACACCGTGTCTGCCGCTGACCGCGTTGAGCTGCGTCAAGCCGATGTCGTCCTCGCCTTCGAGGAGGGAAAGCTTGCCTTTTACGAACCTTTCGAGGGCCGCGTCACGGGCGTGGTCTTCTCCGGACTCGGCCACGCCCTGGCCCTCCCGCGGGATCCTGTCGAAAAGCAGCAGTTGGCCCGCTTTCTCGGCGCCCCCGTTCTCGACCAGCAATTTGTCTCGGTCTACATGCGCTTCACAGACGACACCGCCGAGGAGCTTCTCGCGCAGCTCACTCGTGCCGGCCGTCAGCCCACGCCCGACCCGCCTTTCGCCGATCTTTGGGTTCCCCGAATCACGCAACTCAATCCCACGCACTCCCTCCGCATCGTCGTCGAACGATTCTCCTCGCCACCTCGCCACTTTTTTCACGCTGGGGTCGACGGCGTTGTCACCGGACTCTTCGATATCCTGATCGATCAGATGCGCCGCGAGAATTTCATGCTTGGCCAGCCGCGCATCGTCAACAAGACTGGCTACTTTGATGTCTGGAGTTCCTATTCGCTCCCGGGTTTCTCTCCTCCCGGTCTTCCGTTTGAAGCGCTGCGCTACCACATCAGCACAGCCATCCACGACGACACTTCCCTCGAAGGCGACACCGCGGTCGATTTCCGCGCCGTCGGCGGCGGTGAGAGCATCGTTTTCCTTCAACTCGCCCGCGTCCTCAAAGTCGAAAGCATCGCTCTGGCCTCCGGCGAGTCCCTGACGTATTTCCAAAACGAGGGCCTCACCGAGCAGGAACTTCGCTCCCGCGGCGATGACACTCTTTGCATCTTCCTAGCAAACCCTCCAAGGACCGGCGACACCTTCACTCTGCGCGTTCGCTACCGCGGCAATGTCATCGAGAACGTCGGCAACGATGTTCTCTTCGTGAGCGCCCGCGAAAGCTGGTATCCGCATTTCGGAGATACTTCCCAGTTTGCCTTTTACGACTTGAATCTTCGCTGGCCAAGGCGTCTTCGCCTCGTCGCCACTGGCGAAAAGTCCGACGAGCACGATGACGGCGATTCCCGCACGGCACGCTGGAAAACAGCCCTTCCCGTTCCGGAGGCGGGCTTTAACCTCGGTGAGTACTCCGTCGCATCGGTCTCCTCCGAAAACCACACCATTGAGGTCTACGCCAACAGGCAGCTCGAACAGGCCCTGCTCGCGCGCCTGGTAAGCTCCACGCCGAGCGAAGTGGATCCGCAGCTGCGTATTTCTCCTGCGGAAGGCTTCCCGCCTAAGTTGTCTTTCGAGATGCCTCCGCCGAGTCCCGCCGATGCGCTGAAGTCCGTCGCGCGCGAGGTCGAGGCTTCCATTCATTTTTACGAACACTTCAGCGGCCCTTTCCCTTTTCGCTACCTGGGCGTGTCGCAAATACCCGGAACCTTTGGCCAGGGATGGCCGGGCCTCCTGTATCTCTCCACGTTTTCCTTTCTTCCTCGCGAAGCGCAGCAGCGCGTGGGCCTGAACTCCGCGGGCCAGGCTGCTTTCTCCGACCTTGTTCCCGTCCATGAAGTCGCCCATCAATGGTGGGGAAACGTCGTAGGCTGGTCGGGCTACCGCGACCAGTGGATTGCCGAATCCATTGCCTCTTATCTCGCCCTCCTTTTTGCCGACTCGCAGAAGACCGCCGATCGTCCGCTCCATTTCTGGCTCGACCGCTACCGCAAGACGCTCCTCACCAGGCCCTCGACGGCGGACTTTGCCCCCGCCGACGTCGGGCCCGTTGCCATAGGTACCCGCCTCTCGTCTTCAAAATCCCCTGAAGCCTACGAGGAGGTCGTCTAT
Organism: Terriglobia bacterium; assembly: GCA_035490955.1. GTDB lineage: Bacteria > Acidobacteriota > Terriglobia > UBA7540 > UBA7540 > DATJKY01. Next base: position 1,848 of record DATJKY010000902.1, read on the forward strand.
GCCAAGGGCCCCTGGATCATCCACATGCTCCATGAAATGCTCCGCCAGGCAAACTCCAAGGATCCCGAC
>DATJKY010000903.1:0-4240 GCA_035490955.1 Terriglobia bacterium
GTGAAAGACGCGCAGGCGCAGATGCGTCACTCCCGGGCGAGCACGACTGTCACGTCCCACCTATTCGGACCCACCCCCGTCCCACCTATCCGGACCCACCCTACTCCGCCCGGTTTCAGACTTTTTACCCGCTTTGGGGAACCTCCAATCCCACCAATCTGGACCCACCCTACTCCATGGAATCAATTTTGGTTAAAGGTTAGCGCATGAAGCCCTCCATCCGTTGGGTGAATTTGAACAGCAAGTTCTCCAGCGCCGTGGCCGACAGCTGGTCGGGTTGCTGGTCCTCCGGCACCTGAACCTCCACCACCCGACAGCGCTTGGCTAATTCGGTGCGGATCGCTTGGCTGGCGGCGCGTCCCACCGCATCCCCATCCAGCAGGAGTACCACACGTTCGAATCGCTCGAGCAAGATTCTCTTCTGTTCGGGCGAAAGAGACGACCCCATCAAAGCTACCACACAGGGGAATCCCGCTTGGTGAACCCGCAGGCAATCAAAATAGCCCTCCACCACGATCACCGTCGGGTGGCCGGTGGCCGCCGCGCGATGCTGATTGAACAACTCTTGCCCCTTGCGGAAGCCGACCGGAAGTTTGTATTTCGGCGGCCGATCGTCCAGGGCGCGCCCGGCATAGGCGACGATCGCGCCGCGCTCATTGTGGATGGGAATCACCAGGCGTCGGCTCATCAGGCCGGGTCCGGGGTAGTAGCCTACACCGAATTCCACCGCGGTGCAGCGCTCGATGCCGCGCTGCCGCAAGTAGGGGTGAGCGTGATCGACGCCGGTGAGCGTAAAGGGTAGAGGAGGATTGCCCCCCTTCTTGTTCCCGAACGGTACCGTCGGCACCGCGCTCGTTTCCGCACGGCGTGGCGGGGCAGCCCGCTCGGGTATTACATGGAACCACTCTTGCAGCCGAAGCGCGGCCTCGCGAATCGAGCACTTCTCCCGTGCCGCCACAAAATCCAAAACGCTGCCCCGCGCCTGGCAGGCGAAGCAGTGAAAAACGTTCTGGGTGAGGCTGACGCGAAAAGAATCGTCGCGGGTTCCCCCGTGCAGCGGACAGCGCCCTTGCAGTTGCTGGCGATGCCGGCGCAGGCCGGGTACCTGGTAATAGCGCAGCACTTCTTCCAGGCTCACCGCCTCTTTCACGGCCTGGAAGTTCACTCGCTCTTTCATGCCATCCTCCTTCCCCGGTCCATCGCTGCCGACGCCGTGGCCTTTTTCCGTTTCGCCGCCGGCGCCAGGTCGCCCGGCTGGAGGGACGGCAGGGTGATGCGCCCTTTGAGGCGATAGCTCGTACCTTGAAAGACCACGATCTCCGCCCGGTCAAAGAGACGATCAATCGTGGCATTGGCCAACACCGGATCGGGGAACATCTCGCCCCAGGTCTCCACCTCACGGTTCGAAGTCAGAAGCATCGCCGAGCTGTACTTGCGGCGGTCGAAGAGGTCGAAGACCTCCTCGGCGATCTCGCGCTTCATGTGCACCAGGCCCCAGTCATCGATGATCCAGAGTTCCGACGAGAGCATCTGTTGGAAGAGCCGGTCCAGGGTCTTCTGCTGCAGGGCCGCCTCGAGGCGTTGGATCAGTTTCTTCGTACTGGCGCAAAAGACGCGGTGCCCTGCGCGCACCGCCAACACGCCGATCGCCAGGGCGAAGTGCGTCTTGCCCAACCCCGCCTCGCCCAGAAACAGGCCGATGCGATGCTCGGGGACGAAGTCGAGTTTCGCCAGCGCTTCGATCCGGGCGCGATCAAGCTTGGGGTTGAAGCTCCAATCGAACGCTTCCAGGGTGGGGAGCTCGGGAAAGTTGGCTCGCATCAGACGCCTCTGCAGCGCCCGCTCCCGCCGCGCGTCGATCTCCCGGCTCAACAGCTCCGCCACCCAGGCCAGATCCACGGCTTGTTGGTGCTGGTGCAGCACCGCTTCCAACTCGCCTGCCGCCGTGGGTAGCTTTAACGCCTTCAGTTGCTGCCGTATTCCTTCCACGTTCATGATCGTTCCTCCTCGGGTAGATTTTTTCCCGCTGCTTGCTGCCACACCCTTCCTGGGGCCACGCCGCGGCCCTCCGCGGGTAGGCCTCGGCCGGCCGCATCGTCGCTGCACGGCCCTCGTGGCGCCTCGCTCGCCTCTCGCACCGTGAACAAGTCCAACTGTTCCCGGTAGACCGACAAGGGGCGCACATGCGGGTAGCGCGGCAGGCTACGGGGGGCGACGGTCGCTTCGCTACTTCCCGCACTCTCTTCGTTCCTCGTCTCCCGCGCCTTCTCCTCGCGCTCCAGAAACTCCTTCACCACCCGGTAGCTGAGCAGATCCAACTCCAACGCCCGCTCGCAGGCGGCGTCGATCCGCTCCGCCGCATAGCGCTTGTCGAGGCTCAAAATCCCCCACACCTTGCGCGTGTCAATGAACCCTTGCCCCTGACTCAGCATGCGCAGGATCATCTCGTCCACATGCGGTCCCAGAGCCGCGGCGCGCCGGCGATAGGACGAATGGTCTTCCATCGCCCGCTCCCAAGGCCGCAAATGCTCGGGCTTGGTGGACTTGGTCTGCTGCGGGTCGGTGATCCGCGCATGCACTTCCAGGAGCTTGCCCCGGTAATAGATCCACACCTGCTGCGCGCTGCCCAGGATCGTCACCGACTTGCCGCGGTAAAGCCCACCCACCGAGTAGTACTTGTTCGAAAAGCGCACGTGCCCGTCCTGGCGCACGATCCCTTCGCTGAACTCCTCCACCTCATAGCTCAAGGCGGGCAAGGGCCGGAGCGTCGATGCTTCTTCCTTCTCGAAGACCTCCTTCGGCCGCCGCAGCGTCGTGCCGTGCCGTCGCTCGTTGGCCAGCACCACCTTGCGATCCAGGTAGGCTTGCGATTCCTCCAACCCCAGCCACCCTTCCCCATGCGCTTCGTAGAGCCGGCGTCCGTAGGGCATCTGGCGCTCGACCTTACCCTTTTTTTCCGGATCCGCCGGCGGCAGACACTCAATCAGGACCCCATAGTGCGACCCAAAGCGTTCCACCGCCGGACTCAGCAACGGCTCATAATCGCTCGCCTCCAGCGCGATGCACTTGGGGTTGTCGATCGTTACCTTCCGCGGCACGCCCTCGATCTGGCGGAACATGCTCTCGATCGCCTTCAGGGTCGTCACCGTATCCATTGTCCACACCAGGCGCACCATCATGAACCGCGAGTAACCCATCACACCCACGAACATCCACAGCAGCCGTTTCCGCCCCGTCTCCGCATCGCTCACCGTGCGCAACTTGCCCCAGTCGAGGATTAGCGCTTCTCCCGGCTGGTGCCGAATCTCGGGAATTACGCGGTAGTTCTCGCCTAGCCGGCTCAACTGGTGCCGCTCCAGAAAGCGATAGAAGCTCGAACGCCGGATGCCGGCCACCGGCAGCTCCTCCCACACCGTGACCGCATGCCATCCCGCTTCCAGTCGTTCCCGTATCCACGCTTGGTGCGGCTCCAGCAGCTCTTCCGCCTCCGACCGCCGCGCGCTCCGCCCGTCGGCTGTATCCGGAAAAATCGCCTCCGGATAGGGTGGCAGCGCGGTCGCTCCGGGCCCACCGTCGGCTTCCAGATACCCCTGCTCCTGAGCTCGTTCCCGCACCACCCGAATGCGCCGCTTGGCCACGTGCAGACTCCGCGCCACGCCCCGGACGCTCTCTCCGCTGCGCAGCATCTCCACAATCTTGCGGTCCATCCTTCGCCTCCTCGAACACTCCCTCATCGATGCCTCCTCTGTCGGCAGAACCCTTCTTGCCGGGCATGGGCATCGTAATCAACAAACCGACGATCAAGACGGAGTGAGGAATCCCAAGACGTTCCTCGACGGGGGTGGGTCCGTTTAGGTGGGATTTACCCCCCAGGGGGTGGGTCCGATTAGATGGGATTTACTCTCCACCAGGGGGGGTCCGTTTAGGTGGGATTTACCCTCCCCAAAACGGGTTCAGTTAGCTGGGACGTAACACCTGAGTCCTCCATCGCCAACCTTCGACGGTTCTCGCAGTTCGGGCTACATCGAGTTCTACGACAGGCTGGAGCGCGAAGAGCCGGACCGAATCGTCAGAGCCCCTCAATCAGCGGAATAAGACGCTGAACGGAGCAAGCCGACATTTCTCGACACCCGATACCGGCGGGTCAAGAGGGGCACAGCCTGCAGGCCAGTCCTAAGGGCGAGGAGATGTTTCGTGTTGGAGAAAGCGGGAGACTTTGCCAGCTGGGCCGATTCAGACC
>DATJKY010000904.1:0-5971 GCA_035490955.1 Terriglobia bacterium
TCGTTTGCTCCCAGCATGCGCCCAAAAGCCGGGGCGGCCGCCAGCGCCGCGCCCCCTGCGGCGCTTGTCCTCAGAAAATTCCGACGGGAAACGTGACTTGTCGTACTCACGGGCTAACCCCCTTTGATTCGGATTCGACCAATGGTTCTTAGCTTTTTGTCGTGTATAAGCCAAGGCCAGAAAGCGGTAACTGCTGGTGCCGCTGTCCCAAGGCGTGCTTCATCTGCAATCAGAATCAATATTCCCAAGCCGCCACTGAGTAAACTGTAATGTTGTTAGTCCCGGCTTGACTATTCGGCGGGAGTAATCACGATATTCCGATAAGCCACGCGTCCCTCTTCGCTGCCTTGGAGGTAGATGGGGCCCGGCAACTCCTCGTGGCTGTCGAGACCACCGCCCGTGATGCCTGGAATCTCTTTATGATCAATGACCGTTTGACCGTTTTGTACAACCGTGACTGTTCGCCCGACCAGGGTAATGTCAAAGCTTTGCCATACTCCAGCCTGGCGGGATAACTCCGGCGTGGGAGCGAGGAAGCCATAGACGCCGCCCGTGTGGTGGCTGGGCGGCTCCTCCGCCGAGTCGGTTTCAATTTGAACCTCATAACGGCCTCGTAGGTATGCGCCGCTATTGGACTTGGGTCCACATTCGAACTCCAGGTGCAATTTGAAGTCCTCAAATTTGGAGGTGGTGATAATGTCCGCGACGGGTCCAATGATTCACCAGCGTGCCATCCTCCACCGCCCAATTCTTCGCGCCCCAGCATCGTTGAACGTCCATCCGGTAAAATCTTTGCCATTGAACAAAGTGACGGGCGCACCCCACTTCGGGGCGACATTCCGCCTCAAAGTAGGGGCTCTCCGGCCGGTCCGAGGCCAGGACGTTCCATTAGGAGTGCTGGTAGTACCCACCAATCGACCGCCGGCCACCCTCCCTTTGAACAGTGTGTCCTCACTGAATCCCTCCTCTCCCTTGGGTGAGAGGAATTCGATCTCCCCGTTCTTGAAATCTATTTTTTTCAATTCCGCCGCATGGTCCGTGAGTCCCACCATCACCACCTTGAGGTGGCCTTGATCCTCCGAGACGATCCAGGAAGGCAGCTCCCCCTTTGGTGTTTCAAGACTCAAATCCCAGCGCGCTAAGAACGCCTTGGTCGATGCATCCTCGCTGGAAGGCGAACCCAGTGGGCGTTCGGACTTCCGGAATATGCCTTGAGAGGCCACGAGGCAACGAACAGGACACCGCAACACAGTACCCACTTCTTCATCTCTCTACCCCCTTAAGATACAGGCGGCGCACTTCGCCGACTCGCAAGCTATTACGCAGGCCACGTAAAAGCAACTTCAATGTGCCGGCACGTCTGTAGCTAGGGTGGCCGCTCGTCGCCGTGACGCAACGAGACCACCTCCGCACCTCCTAATATTTTAAGACCATGAGCCAAGAGATACACTGGCGCCCAGCGCGTCAACGGTAGTAGCGCTATCCCACCTTGCGGAGGCGCGCGCGTCGTACCGGTCTTGTCGAGAGCGCCTTGATGAATGCCTCGCGGACTGCCGTGGAGGGAGGCGGCGCAGGCGCCGCTTGGTAGAGTTGGCATGCGCGAATGGTTTTCTTCAGGGTCTCCAAATATTGGAGGCAAGGGTCGCAGCCGCTCAGGTGCTTCTGTAGCTCGCGACAATTGCGAGGGGGCAGCGTCCCGTCCAAGAATTCGGATAGGGCGGCGAAGATCATACGACACTCTTGTGGCCTTGCGGGGTTCCTTTTCATGCTATTGCCTTGCTGCATGGGCAAGATATTTGGCGACCTCGTTACGCACGAAGACACGCGCGCGGTGCAGTCTCATTTTGACTGTATCCTCGGAAATGTCCATCACCTCTGCAACCTCACGAGTGTCCAACTGCTCCATGTCCCGTAAGACGAGAATGAGACGATACCGCTTGGGCAAGGCGTGAATCGCCTTCTCCAGGCGCTCGCGGAATTCTCGCTGAAGCAGAGCCTCCTCAGGCGTCATGGCCCAGGATTTGGCATCGGAATCGCCATCATGACCAGGCTGCGGCATTAGTTGATCGAGTGAGAGCATATGTTCGGGGGCGAATTTGCTCTTTCGCCGGCTCATCAAGCACTGGCTTTTCGCAACTTTGTAAAGCCAGACTGAGAGCACTCGTGTGTTGGGAAAGTTCTTGAGTGAGCGCGCCAGACGCACGAGCGTCTCCTGCGCGGTGTCCTCGGCATCGGCGGGGTTGCCGCAGACCTTCATGCCTAAAGCGAAGACCGTTTGCTGTAATATTGTGATGGCGCGCTCCACTGATGACGGTTCTCCGGACTGAAGCCACTCCAGAGCCTGCTGCACGCGGGTTGGATTTCTCTGGGACATGAGCTCCGATTCGGCCCAGTTGCTCACTGTTCCGCTTAAGAGCTTATGCTATCACCACTTAGAACAGAAGCGGGGAGGGGCCGCGCGGACGCGAAATTTCTGTTACTTCCCGCCGGCAAATGCATTTATCCGAGCGAGGGAGCGATTAGGGTGGCCGGAATCAGGGAGGTGCGGGACATCGCTTCTGGCAAGGTAAGTTAGAACTGAAGGTTGAGGAGTGCTTATGAGCAAGGCACACGTGGTTGTGGTTGGTGGGAACTTCGCCGGGTTGAGTGCTGCCCTGGAAGTAAAGCACCTATTGTCGAACGAGGTTGCCGTCACGGTCGTCTCCAAGAGCGACAAGTTTCTTTTTGTGCCGTCGCTGATTTGGGTTCCATTTGGCAAGCGCAAGCCGAGGGACATCTCGTTTGAGCTCGCGCCGGTGCTTGGGGCTCATGGCGTGGAGTTCGTCCTCGATGAGGCCATCCGGGTGGACGCGGCGGCGCAGCAGGTGTACACCACAAAGGGCAGTTACGCCTACGATTACCTGATCATAGCTTCCGGCTTCAACCCGCAGTTCGACGTCATTCCCGGAATGCAGCCAGGAAAGCATTCCTACTACTGCATTGCTTCACTTGAGCAGGCTCTACAGGCTCATGACGGCTGGAAGCAGTTTGTGGACAATCCGGGGCCCGTGGTGATCGGTGCCACGCAGGGCGCAGGCTGTTTCGGGGCGGCATACGAGTTCCTTTTCAATTTCGCCCACGAGCTGAAGAAAAATCGCCTGCACAGAAAGGTACCCATCACCTTTGTTACGCCCGAGCCTTTCGCCGGACATTTCGGGATTGGCGGGCTGCGCGGTGGCGAAAAGATGCTGGGGTTCTTCTTCAAGAAGCTGGGTGTGGATTTCATCGGCGGCGCCGCGATGCAAGAAATCGTTCCGGGTGAGGTACGTCTAGCCGACGGACGGGCCTTGCCGTACAAGTTCGCCATGATCATGCCTCCCTTTCTGGGTGCGGAGGTGGTGCGGCGATCCAACGGCCTGGGCGACAGCAAGGGCCTGATTCCTGTCAAGCCCAACTATCAGCACACCAGCCTCCCCAACGTCTATGCGGCGGGCGCCTCGGTGGCTGTGAGTGCCCCCTGGCAGACGCCGGTCGCCGTGGGCGTCCCCAAGACCGGCTTTCCATCCGAGGTGATGGCGCGCGTGGCAGCACACAACGTCGCCGCCCATATCGAGGGCAAGCCGTCCGCGAAGGAAAAGGCGTTTGGTGACATCCCCGCTGTCTGTGTGATGGATGCTGGAAACATGGGAGTGATGATCTTTTCCGAGAAGATGCTGCCACCGCGCAAGCACGAGCTGCTGATTCCCGGGCCTCAGGCCCACTGGGCCAAGCTGGCGTTTGAGAAGTATTACATCTGGAAGATGAAGAACGGCTACATTTCGATGCCGTAGACCCTAAACATCGTGACTGTTTAGCGAATCAGCTGGTTCCGGACAACTAAATTTAGGTCTTTGTTAATGCGTCACTCAAGATATGAATCTCGCGAAAGGCGCCGGAAGTCCCTTCGAGGAAGTTTGTAGTGGCGTGACAGCCGCTGAGATTATTACTGCGCAATTGCGTGGCTTCCAACGCCAGTTGGAGATCGCAAACAAAAACATCGCGACGGAACAGGACACTCTGGAATTAACCGCCACCAGAGCCAAAGCAAGGCTGGCGACTGAGCTCGACGTATCACGCGCCGCTGCCCAGGTCGAGTCCACCAAAGCTGTGGTGCCCACGCTGCTCAGCGGAATCGATGTGTCGATTCATCGTCTCAGTGTCCTGCTCGGGGAAGAACCGGGCGCGTTGCGCAGTGAGCTTGAGAGAGCCAGTCCAATCCCCGCCGCGGGGCCGAATGTTGAGGTCGGCCTGCCATCCGACCTCTTGAAGCGACGTCCGGACATCGCAAGTGCTGAAGCTCAGTTGGCGGCTGCGACGGCGCGTATCGGCGTGGCGAGAGCGGACCTATTTCCTCGTTTCTTCTTGACCGATACCGCTGGACGTCAGGCCAACCGGCTTCATGATCTCACGCTGGGACTGGGCAACTTCTATTCCGGCGGTCCGGGCGTAAGCTTGCCGCTGTTCACCGGGGGACGCATTCGCTCCAACATCGCGGTGCAGACTTAGCGCGAGCGCCAGGCGCTGATTAGCTACCAAGCTGTCGTTCTCGACGCCCTCGAGGAAGTCGAGAACGCATTGGTCAGCTATTCGGAGGAACAGGAACGTCGCGACCGGCTGAACGAGGCCGTGCGGCAAAGTCAATTGGCAGTCGATCTCGCCAACGAGCAGTACCGGGCGGGTCTCGTGGATTTCTTATCGGTGCTGGATGCGCAACGCGAGCTGTACGGCAGCGAAGACCAGCTCGTGCAAAGTCAAACCAGCGTCACTACCAATCTCATCGCGCTCTATCGTGCCCTAGGAGGAGGGTGAAGGGTCGGTGGCAGCGTGGCAGTAAACAAGCCTATGCCATAGTCTTTATCGTCAGAGAGTCAGGCTTGCTTAGGGTTTCGAAGACTGCTGCACAATCGTACTGTCGGGTTCGGTGGCAGAGATATCGACGAAGGAGCATTAGTGCGCCCTTCGAAACCAAGCATCAAGGCCGAGTGGTAGATCAGGGCGGGGTCGTCGACCACACTGTTCGCTTAGGCCCAAACTACGCCCTAGGGCTAGGGTTAGATGGATAAAGGATCTTGTGTCGGGCTTTGAAAAAGACCGTAGTGTCCGCTGAGGAAAGCGTATCGTAGGTATCGCGTCAAGCGACTTTGAACCGAACGCAGTCCCTTCCGGTTCCCGACTAGCGGCCGTTTCGGCTTGAATACAGTACTGACCGCCCGAAGAGCAGGATGAGAAGGCTGACGCCGATCAGAACCAACATGATGCGGTGGTAGAGGTCGTTGCTGGCCGTGCGTGGGCCGAGACCTGCCGCGAGGGAGGCCATACCCAGTAGCACACCGCCGAGCGCGACCAAGTTCGCGATCAGCGCTACCCGCCATTCGGCACGCGAATGAATCAGGACCGCCCTGGCGCCACACAACAGTGACAACCCGCAGAGCGTTTCCACGATTGCGGCCGGAATAATGCGCGGCTCGTGAAACGACCCGATGGCGAACCCGGCATGCTGCACAGCGCCAAAAAAGAACAAGGCTGAGTTTGTGATCATGACAGACTCGAGCAGTCGTTTCATGTGGAGGCTCCCAGACCTGATGAAGTTACTCGTGCCATCGTCTTCGGCAGAGCGAATCCGGCGGCGATCAACCAGATAAAGCCCGGGAATCTCACGAGTGGAATGAGAAAAAGAGCCTGCGGAAAAACCAGGTTAAGCCAACTCAGCTCGCCTGCCAATGCAAGCAGTAGACCGAATCCCACGATCCATTTTGGTAAGAGCTTCAGGAAGGCAGCAGGGATACATACGCCCGTAGTGTCCAGAAACTTAAAGCAACCGTCGTAGTGTCCGAAAGTCCGAAGCAACCATGGTTGCGGGCACCAAGTCATTCCATTCTTTTTCCCTGACTCCGGGAGGATCCGCTGCGGAGTCGCTGAGGATGGTTACGGTCAACCCGCAAACATTCACTGA
>DATJKY010000905.1:0-2431 GCA_035490955.1 Terriglobia bacterium
AGCACGATTGACCCATTTAGAACGAAAGGTCCGCGGTGAAATTGTCTTCCAGAATTGACTCCGGTGGCTCCCGGCATCCTTCGCTCATCACGCCCTGGAGGCTTTTCGACTTGTTTCGCATCGCAAGTACCCGCATGCTCGCCTTGACAGCGGCTGCGGTCGCAGTGACGTGCCCTTGCTTGCACTGAATGCGGTACGCGGGCGTGCTGCCCTTCTCTCATTTCTCACCGACTACGCTACCCTGACTCGCTTCCTCATCGTTCTGCCGGTTTTGATCCTGGCGGAACGTCCTCTGCAAAGCAGGCTCAGCCTTGTCGCCCATCATTTTGAAACGGTCGTAGTTCCCGAGGCTGAATTGCCTGCCTTTCAGGCGATCTGGGCATCGCATGACAAGGCACGCGAGTCTACCCTGGCAAAGATCCTTATCGTTGTGCTGACGTATGCAATCGTAGCCTGGTTAAGCCAGTACTTGAGCTCGACCGGAGCGGAGTTTCCTTCCTGGTGGGGGGCGGCGCTGGGTTCAAATCATTCTCTCCGGCCGGCATGTGGGTGTTCTTCGTCAGCTATCCCATACTCGGCTACTACACCTTACTGTGGCTTTGGCGGCAACTGTTGTGGGCCCGGTTTCTCCGCTCCACCTCGCTGCTGCATCTCCGCCTGATTGCCGCTCATCCCGATCACCTCGGCGGGCTCGGCTTTCTCGAAGCCTCGATGCTCGGACAGCTGCCGTTCAGCTTCTGCCTGGGATTAAGCCTGGCCGGGGCCGTGGCCAATCGGGTTCTGAATGAAGGACACCCTCTTCTGTCATTCCGCTACCTGGCCCTGGCCCTCATCGTGGCCGTCCTGTTCGTCTGCATTGCACCTTATCTGTTTTTCACCCGGTTCCTGATGCTCATGAGACGCCGCGGCATGCAACCTATGGAGCCTTCGCTCATGCCGTGGGCGAACAGTTTGAGAAAAAATGGCTGGAACGGACTGACAGCCTGACCGAAGAGGTTCTGACCGTCCCTGACTTTTCCACCACTGGCGACCTCTACGGAGTCGTGCACAACATCGACGAAATTCGCGTCGTCCCAGTGGGCGCGATTGATATTTATGCAGTCGTCATCGTCGCTCTGGTCCCTGCAATCCCAGTGGTGCTCGCCGCTATCCCCTTCAACACCCTCATGCAGGCTACGGTAAAGCTGCTGTTCTGACTACGGCGCCAACCACGATCAGCGCCTTCTCCTTGACCTGGCCAAGAACGGAGAGCGTCGGAGGCGCGAAAATGCAAGAACAACACTGTCCCTGGGACACCGTAGTTTGCGCTTACAGTTTTGCGGAGCGCTTTCTCGGCTGATTCTTGCGCGGTCCCAACCACCGCTCTCTTCCTGCCAGGCGACCGTCACTCATCATCCGGATCAAGCGGAGCGCTCTTGTCGTTCAGAAAATGGGCGGCATCCAGCGGTGCCTTGATGGCGTGGAACGGGATGGGACTTTGAGTGAAGTCGAAGCAATCGGACAAATCATCGGCGCGCGCGTCGGCGTAGCCAAGCGAGGGCAATCCAAAGCTACCCTCTATGAAGTGCAGGATGCTGCCAAAGTCATGAGTAACCTGCGAGACGTAGCCGGCCTTGGCATAGGGCGATACCACGAGCAGCGGCACGCGGAAGCCGTAAACATATCCCGACCCCCAGCTGGTGCCGTCGTTAACAACCTTGGGCGGCGGAACGTGATCGTACCACCCTCCCCAATCGTCCCAGGTAATGATAATGACTGTATTGGACCAGTAGGAGCTGTTGCCGATGGCATTCACGATGGATGCCACCCAGGAGGGACCGCTCCCGTCGTTGGTAGCCGGGTGGTCCGAGGCCTGACCGGTAGGGATCACCCAACTCACGGCCGCAAGCTGCCCGCTACTGATGTCCTTGAGGACCTGCGCGGGTTGCGTGATGACGTGCTGGGCCCAACCGGGCGCTTGACATTGAGTTCCTACAGCGCCGCACATGTGTTGGATCGCGTTCGGCCCGGTCCATATCGAGTTGGCGGACGGGGTATAGTACTTCCAGCTGATTCCCGCTTTGTCCAGCAGGTCGTTCAGCGTCTGGTGCTCAAAGCACGGATACATCTTCGAGGACTCCACGCCGCTGGGATCGATCATCCAGACCCACGCCCCGGGAATGGCAGTGCACCCCCTATCGATGTAAGGGTTTTCGGACGCGAACAGGTTGCTGGTCGCCGTCGGTGCTGAAGTTCCGGAAATAATGAACTGATGAGCCGGGAAACTCGGCCCCTGGTTGGTCTGGAACATCCGGTCGCCGAAGGTGTATTGCTCTGCAAGTTGAAAGTAGGGGGCTACTTCCGAAGGATTCACATCAATGCTGTCCGGTTAAAAGTCGAAAAGAATCAACTGGTTAGCATTGTCGGGTAATTCCTTTTCGGAGTCTGCTGT
>DATJKY010000906.1:0-4125 GCA_035490955.1 Terriglobia bacterium
ATCGGAGGAGTTTCGTACGTTGAGTGAGGAATTAGAGAGTGCTTGCGATTCCCTAGATCAGGCGCGTGCTGCCCTGGATTGGCACATTCAGCAACACCGTTGCAGAGAAAAGCCCAGCCGCAACGGAGAAGACGCTGCAAGCCAAAGGCCGGGGAAGTAACGGCGCATTGGTCCAGCGCGATGATTCACACCAACCGATCTCAGATGGCATCGGGAATGCCCGTCTCCAGCCTCATAGGAGCAGCGGATATGTATTGCCAGGCAAGGGATCGTTTGGAACGGAGGTACACTCCTCAGTGAACACCCCAAAACCGGCCATACGTGATCACCTGAAAACCGGACAACGAGGCCTCATGCAGGACTACGGTTTTTGTTTTACCATGGCGCCCTCGTTCAGGCAACCAACTGCTGCCAGCAACCGACGGATAGCGGAGGAGGATAACTGATCCGGTTGGCTGTCATCCGGTACCCGGACCACCTGGAGCGAGCGCCAGCCCGAGAGCCGAGCTGCGATCGCTTGGCTGGCTGTCCGACCGGCCATGTCCCCATCCAGCATCAAAACAACCCCGGGAAAGTGACCGAGCAGGGCGGCCTGCTGCACCGAAAGAGACGACCCCATCAGCGCCACTACCCAGGGGAATCCGGCCTGATGAACCCGCATGCAGTCAAAATAGCCCTCGACTACGATCACGGTCTTGCTGCCGGTGGCCACAGCCCGTTGCAGATTGAACAGCTCCGGCGTCTTGCGGAAGCCGGCGGGGACTTTGTACTTGGGCGATTGACCATCCAGCGCGCGACCGGCGTAGGCGACCAATTGGCCGTGGGGGTTGTAAATCGGAATCACGATGCACCCGCTCATCAGACCTGGCCCCGGATAGAAGCCCACGCCAAACTCGGCGGCGGTAGCCGGATCGATTCCACGTTGCGCCAGATAGGGATGATTCGTTTCCACCCCGGTCAAAGCAAAGCGGAGCGGAGGGTTACTCCCTTCTTCTTTCCGAACCAGTTTCTGATTCTGCCGATCCGCCGCCGCTGGATACAGCCGCCCCGCTGCACTCATCCCAAACCATTGCTGCAGCCGGAGTGCCGCTTCCCGGATCGAGCACTGCTCCATGGCGGCCACGAAATCCAACACGTTGCCGCGCGCCTGACAGGCAAAGCAGTGAAAGACGTTGTTGGTCAGATGGGCGCGGAAAGAGTCGTCGCGGTGGCCGCGGTGAATCGGGCAGCGGCCTTGCAGTTGATCGCGTTGGCGACGCAAGCCGGGTATCTGGTAGTGGCGCAACACCGCCTCCAGGCTCACCCGTCGCTTCACCGCGGAGAAGTCCACCCAACCCTCGGCGCGGGGAATCATTGGTTCTCTCCCGCCGGTACCGCAGCCAACTTGGTACGCCAACTGCGTGGACCGCACTTCAATACATGTCCGTGATGGAGCAGACGGTCCAGCATGGCGCTCACCGCCGCCACATCGCCCAGCATCTTGCCCCAGTCCTCCACCGGACGATTCGAAGTCAGCAGCGTACTGGCTCGCTCATAGCGCCGCATGACGATCTCCAGTAGATCTTCGGCCGCGGTCAGTGGCAGCTTACGCATCCCGAAATCGTCGATAATCAAGAGCGGCACCGTCGCCAGCGACTCCAGGAACTCCTTGCGCATGCCATCCACCACCGCCTCGGCCAGATCATCCAGCAGCACGTGGGTTTCCCGGTACAAGACTCGATAGCCCTGTAGGATGGCGGCCTGACCGATGGCTTGGGCCAGATGCGATTTGCCGGTGCCCCCCGGGCCAAGAAACAGTCCGTCCTCCCGCTTGGGGATGAACGCGCAGGTGGCCAGGTCGAAGACCAGACTGCGATTCATCTTGGGATTGAAATTGAAATCAAAGTTATCGAGTGTCTTCAGCGGGTCGCGGAAGGCGGCCTGTTTGCGCCGCCGCTCCAAGAGTCGGTCGCTGCGCCGGGTTAGCTCGTCGCTAACCAGGCACGAGATCAGATCCATCGGCGCCATGGCTTCGGCCTGGGCTTGGCGCAGACGGGTTTCCAGTACGGCCGCCATGCCGCCGAGCCGGAGTTGTCGTAGGGCATGTTCTAATTCGAGGACGTTCATGTTTGGCTCTCCTTGGTAGTTTTGTTTTGGATGAAGTCGCGGTACTGCGTGAGCTGGCGGATGAGCGGATCGACTTGGCGCAAGCTCAGCGGGAGTTGGGGATTCCGTTCCAGGTAGCGGCGGACAAAGTGATAGTAATTACAGGCGCCGACTTCCAGGGCAGCCCTGCAGGCGTCGTCCACCGTGGCCGCACCGTGCTTCTTGGCCAGCGACAAAAGGCCCAGAATACGGCGCACGGCGGTCTGGCCCTCTTCGCTGTGCATGGCGCGGCACACTGCTCCGATCCGCGCTCCGGCTCGGTCGGCGCGGTTCAGCAGGGCCAGGGTGCCCAAGGGGGTTTTCTTGGGCCGGTCCTGCTCTGGAATCCGATGTTTCCCGCGCTGTTGATGCAAGTGTTCGCGCAGCAGTTGGCCGGTAAAGGGATCCAGCAGCCGAACGTGCAGAGAATCCCACTGCACCTGGACGCGCCGTCCAATCCAGCCCGGCGGCGCGCTGTAATAGGCCGCATCGATTTCTACGCAGCCGTCCAGATGCACGGTGCGCTTGCCGTATTGGTAATAACGGAAAGGCTCCAGCGGCAGTGGCAGCAGCGCCGGTCGCTCTTCGGCAAACATGGCCGCGACTTGACGTTTGGTGGTGCCGTGAATGCGCGTATCAGCCCACCGCTCTTCCCAGTGATCCAGGTAGGTTTGAGCTTGTTCGAGGGTCTCGAAGCGCAGGCCTTTCAGCGGTGTTTTCTGGGCATGGGCGACGCCACTTTCCACTTTTCCCTTGCGATCTGGATCCCCCGTGCGGCAAGGTAGTGCGACGGCGCCGTAGTGACGAAGCACGTCCCGGTAGAGGGGATTCAGGGTAGGATCGTAGACATCCGGCGTAAGCACGCCTTCGCGGAGATTATCGAGCACCACTACTCGCGTGACCCCGGTCAGCCGACGAAAAGCCTTCTCGTGCAGTTCGGCCCAGACACGCGAACTGGATTGTGGCGTCAGCAGGCGTACCGATTTACGGCTGTAGCCCAGGGTCATCACGAACAGCCGGGTGCGCCGGTATTTGCCCGTGGCCCGGTCAAGAACCATCGGACCGTCGCCATAATCTACCTGGCACTCCTCCCCTGGTGCAGTCTCGATGACCACACGGGCTTCCGGCGAAGAGCTGGGCTGAAGCTTGCGAACAAAGCGCCGCACGCTCTGGTAGCCACCAGGGAAGCCGCAAGTGTCCACCAAATCCTGCCAGATCGCCATGGCATTGCGACCCTGCGAAAGCCCGATTTGGATGGTTTCCCGGTACGGTTCGCATGCGCTGGAGCTGGGACTGCGACCGGGCGAAACCGTGGGTGAGAGGGCGGTGGGGTCAGCCAACTCCGCGCCAAAGTCGGTGATCACCCCGTTGGCCGGTTTTGCGGAGGACCCATCGTGGCTGTTCGCATCGGTCGCTTCCGCCGCCTCCGAGTCGGTGATCACCTCGTTGGCCGGTTTTGCCGGTTGGCGCCCCCATTTGCCCGGCGGACGGAAGGGGACACCGGCAGCTCTCAGGTATGTGGCCGCCGTTTCCCGCCGTACTCCGGTGGCCCCTTGGATTCGCCGCAAAGACCATCCCAACCGGCCCAAGGCTATGACTTGTTGTTTCTTTTGATCGCTCAAGACGTTACTCACATCGCGAGGGTATCGCCTCGCCTTCGAGAATCACGTCCTGAATGAGGGATTATCGTTGTCCGGTTTTCAGGTGATCACGTATGGCCGGTTTTGGGTGTTCACCGAGGTCCAGACTAGCGACCTGTTTGGCTTCGTCCGGAGGAGCGGTCCGGCTTATTCCTTCCAGGGAACGGTCGATACACTCATCTTCGACGCTGGCCTGCGAGCTGGAAACTACAAGACCGCCAAAGCGCAACGCGAAGAATCTCTGCTCCAGTACCTGAATACCATCAACCGCGCCTTCCGCGATGTCTCCAACGCACTCATCGACTATCAGAAGTCGAGAGAGTCTGTGGCGAATCAACTTACTCTTGCCGAGACGCTGCAG
>DATJKY010000907.1:0-2678 GCA_035490955.1 Terriglobia bacterium
GTTCGCCAACCTACGCGAATATCCTAACGCCTCCTATCGCGACGTCACCGCGCCCAATGCGGACACGCTATACTCAAATGCGTTCGTTGACCTCTCGAAAGAGCCATGGGTAATCAGTTGGCCAGATATGGGCAATCGATATTATGTCTGGGAACTCTATGATGCATGGGTACCGGTCATATTCGATCCCGGTGCGCGCACGACGGGGCAAAAGGCGCAGACCTATGCGATCACTGGTCCGGGCTGGACCGGCACACTCCCGGATGGTGTGAAACAGGTCAAGTCTCCCACCGCCACCGTATGGATTCTCGCTCGCACCTACAGCACTGGTACGCCCGAGGACTACAAGGCCGTGTGGGCGTTGCAGGATCAGTACAAGCTCTACCCGCTCAGTTCGTGGGGCAAAGAGTATGTTCCCCCTCCGGGTAAGGTCGATCCAACGGTCGACATGAAGCGATCTGTGCGCGACAGTGTCAATGCTCTCAATGCCACTGAATACTTCGGCTGGATGGCGCAGTTGATGAAGAACAATCCACCCGCGTCCGAAGACGGTTTGATAGTCGCCAAAATGGCCCAGATCGGCATCGTGCCGGGCAAGGACTTCGACCTCACCAAACTCGACCCCGCAATCGCGAAGGCAATCGAGGAGGCTCCCAAGGCTGCGTGGGGAAAGATCGACGCTTACACTTCAAAGTCCGGCGTGGTTAAGAACGGTTGGCTGGTCAATCTCAAAGTTGGCCACTACGGCACAGATTACATGGCCCGCGCTTGGTTAGCGGCGTTCGGCATTCCGGCAAACGCACCTAAGGACGCGGTTTATCCCCTCGCTCTTGCGGACGCAGATGGAGAGCTGGTCCCGGTTGTCTGAACGGAATCTCCGCGCGGATAAGTGGAGGGTCTGCCGGGTTAAGCCGCCATGCGGATTGGCGGCGGGTTGAAGTAGGCTTGATCCGGGGTGCCGCCGTCAAGACTCGAATGAGGACGGCGGCGGTTGTAGAAGTCGAGATAACGGCCGATTGATTCCCGTGCCGCACTGACGGTGTCGTAGGCCCGCAGATATACCTCCTCATATTTGATGCTGCGCCACAGCCGCTCGACGAACACGTTGTCCCGCCAAGCTCCTTTACCGTCCATGCTGATAGCGATGCCGTTGCTGGCAAGCACGTCGGTAAACGTCGTTCCAGTGAACTGCGAGCCTTGGTCGGTATTGAAGATTTCGGGCTTGCCGTGGCGCGCCAACGCGTCCTCCAGGGTCTCGATGCAGAATGCCGCCTCCATCGTGACCGATAGCCGCCACGACAGAACACGACGTGTCGCCCAGTCCAGCACAACGGCGAGATAGACGAAGCCGTGCGCCATCGGAATGTACGTGATGTCCATGGCCCAGACCTGGTTCGGTCGGGTGATCTCCATGCCGCGCAGCAGATACGGATAGATCTTGTGGCCGGGCTCAGGCTTGGTGGTGCGTGGACGGCGATAGAGCGCCTCTATCCCCATCCGCCGCATCAGCGTCTTCACATGCCGGCGCCCGATCTTGCACCCTTGCAAAGCCAGCAGGCCGCGCAACATACGCGAACCGGCGAAGGGATACTCCAGGTGCAGCCGATCGAGACGCTGCATGATCGCGAGGTCGGCTGAAGAGACTGCACGCGGCAGATAATACACGCTGCCGCGGCTGATCTTCAAAACCTCCGCCTGCCTGGTGATCGGCAGATCGTGATCACGGTCGATCATCGCTTTGCGCTCAGCAGGCCGGCTTTGCTGAGCGCTCCTTCTAAAAAATCGTTCTCCAGCGTCAGCTCCCCGATCTTGGCGTGCAGCGACTTCACATCGATGGCGGGCAGCGCCGCGGCATTGCCGCCCCCTGGAGCGAACACATCGGCGGCCCCGCCCTCAAGCTGGGCTTTCCACGACGTGATCTGATTGGGATGCACGTCGAACTGCTCCGCCAATTGAGCCAGTGTTCGATCGCCCTTGACCGCGGCAAGCGCCACCTTCGCCTTGAAAGCCGGTGTATGGTTCCGGCGTGCTCGTCTGCTCATCGTCTCTCCTGATTCGCGGGCCAATCTTGCCCGCCGTCAGGCAGAAACTCCACTTATCGCTCTGTTCAGATTTGCGGAGCCAGCTCTGGGCACGACAGGGGAGCCACTTCTGAATTATATCAAATACTTGCAGGAAGGTGCGGGCTAAATCCGCTCTTTGAACCGCAACGGCTATTTTAAGCCTGGCCCGCACCTCAGAAGAATAGGACTGTTGGCGGCGCGACGGCCGAGGTCGATCGGCGGAGTCAATGGGGCCATGTTGCCCCCGTCCAGAAGATCACCTTCGCCGAGATGCGTGCACGGCTTCCAAGAGACGAAACGTCAAGAGGTTTTCGTTTGACCTCAACGCTTCGCTTTGTTCGCCTTCCTTTTCTTGGCTTTCGCCTTCTTGGGCGCTTTTTTTGAGGATTTCTTGGCTGACTTTCTGGCTTTCTTACCGACCTTGTTCTTCGGACCGACCTTCCTGGCGACCTTCTTTGCGGCCCGCCGGACTTTCTTCATCTCAGGCTTCGGGGCTTCCGCTGGTGCTTCCGGCGGGGTGCCCATCTCAGGCTTCGGGGCTTCCGCTGGTGCTTCCGGTGGGTGCCCATCTCAGGCTTTGGCACTTCTGCTGGTGCTTCCGGTGGGGTGCCCATC